>JABJKL010000085.1 GCA_018660405.1 Pseudomonadota bacterium
CCTGAGTTGCGCTTACCCCCGGAAATTTCTGTACGCTTCATCTTCCCAAATGCTCCGAACCGACCAGTCACGGTAAATGGTGGCATGGTTATGCCTGCCTGGTACGACATAAAAGGTCTCGACATAGCCAGCAAACAGGATCGAGACGGAATGCAAGAATCATTTGCTTTGGTGGAACGACTGATTGACGAGCAAATTGAAGCAGGCATAGATGCTGAAAAGATTATTCTTGCTGGCTTTTCGCAGGGCGGCGCCGTAGTTTTGTATACCATGCTGCGAAGCAAACACACGGTGCTTGGAATTATGGCGCTTTCGACTTATTTACCTTTTGTAGATACTAGCAAAACTGAACGCACCAACAGCAATCAGCAAATCTCCATCTTCTTCGGTCATGGCACCATGGACCCGGTGGTTCCTCACGAGCTTGGCTTAAAAAGTTACAAGTTCCTGCGAAGCCTGGGTTATCAAACCTCCTGGCACGAATATTCAATGCAACATAGCGTTTCGCTAGAAGAAATTCTGGATATCTCAGCTTGGCTAAACACCTTAATACTCGCGCCCGCCAGTAGAAGCGACTCGGTAGAAAAATAATTACGCTACGAATTGGCTGCCAAAAAAATGCAAATAGTGCCAAGGTTGCACCATTTGCAATCCAGTGAGCTCCATGTGTGATGGGGGAAGAACTCTCTTTTGTCACCGACATTACTGCGTGCCCTGAGTCGATTAGAATGCAATATAGACGACTTTCCCTTAACCCTTACTGAACGAATATTACGGCAACATGAACATCCATTTCATATTGAAGTATTGCAGAGTTGCCGGGCAGTGCCAGCAACATGACGTTAGGGGACCAATTCGTACCTCCTTTATTTAACAATCATAGTGCTCTTTCAATACGGCTTTCATGTATTCAGAGTGATCCAGATTTTTGCACCGTGTCGGCGCAATTTTTGTGCATTTAGTTTTCCACACAAGCTGTGGATAAGTCTGTGTAAAACTTCATTCTTTGCACTACGAAGCCAGCTATACGCTAAACTCAACGATACTGCCTATTTTTTAATCAACCGTTTTTTACGGTTTATATTCAACATGTTATATCCGTTTCATGGCTAGTTAATTGAATTATCAATCTTTGAAGACTGATTTATCATGAACCCTCTACGCATGTGCACAACTATAAAATATCGTCAATCTCTTTTTTGTGTTTTTCCAACATTATTCGCCCGTGATGCTGCTGGGAACCGTTCTCAATTACCCCGTTACCGCCCATGCAACACATACCTTGCCCCTTCCTACCGATACAAATGATAAGCCCAGGGTTTACAAAAAGAATTGTCATCATGGTTTACGACAGCCTATTGTTAGTGGCTGTCATTTTACTGTTCTCTGCGCCATTTCCATTGTTACCTGATGGGTGGTCTGCCACCCTCACTGGTAAATATTTGATTCGGAGTTACCTGGTTTTGGTCACTTATGGTTTTTTTGTGGGCTTCTGGTGCAACGGGGGTCAGACCTTGGGCATGAAGGCCTGGAGTCTGCGCTTAGTCGATCATAGCGGTCAGTCCGTTAATTTAAGATTAGCCAGTATCCGCTATGCGGCGGCAATATTTTCGTGGGTTTTGCTTGGCCTCGGCTACCTTTGGATACTGGTAGACCGAGACAAGCTTTCCTGGCACGACCGACTTTCTGGCACTCGAATCGTGATTACAAAAGACAGCTGAACTTTAAAAGCGGTTCGTGAACCCCACACTTGGAAAGATCGATACTGCTCTTCTTCGATATAAGTTTGTCAGCAGTGACAAATGTGTGAGAACGACCCCCTAGTTTAATTTACGCAGTAGTGAAGTGCTAATCAGGAGCACCACCAAGGTTGGGGAAATAGCACCAAACAAGGGTGGAATATTATATAGCAACACAAAATACGTAAAGCTCTTGTTCACTACAAAAAAGCCCAAACCAACCATAATTCCGATAAAAAGGCTACGCCCTAGCCCACCTCCCCGCGTTTGTACAAATACAAACGGGATCGCTAACATCAGCATTACCGCCGTGGTGAACGGAACGATTATTTTTTGCCAGAATACCAATTCATAGTTTGCCGTGTCTTGTTTGTTAGCATCCAAATGATCTATATACTTATACAATTGCCAGGCCGAAAGCTGTTCCGGCTGAATCAGAAACACCTGAAGAATGGCTGGGTCAACCTCCGTATTCCAATAGGCCGCTTCTATCACAGCGCTATTGGAAGACTCAGCGAATATCTGCGTACGATTCAAACCTGTGAGGGTCCAGCGATTGTTTACATACTGGCCTTGTTCCGCGCTTGACAAGGCGCGTAAGCGACCTGCCTCATCAAATTCGAAAATCTTTACATCCAATAAAGATAAATCCGGCAAAACCTCCCCAATCTTGACGTAGGTATCTTCATCACGCATCCATACTCCAAAATCTGACTGTTGCCGCAAATTGCCCTGCATTGATTCGTTCTTGATCTTGAGTGCCTTATCTTCGGTAAAAGGGGTAACCAGTTCGCCGATAGCTATAGCACCAATCGCGAGAATCGCACCCACTTTGAGCACAGAAATAACCAGGCGATTAATCGATATTCCAGCTGCCCGCATGACCACCAGCTCAGAATCTCTGGCCATCGCTGACAGTGCTAAAATGCATCCCAACAGGGCAGCCATTGGAAACACTTCATACACCAACATTGGAATTGACAATACAACGAACTGAATAAGCTGCACGATGCCGTAATCACCCGTGCCCAGATCACCGAGCTCGTCAATGAAACTAATGAAGGTAAATAAACCGAGTAGCACAGCAAACACCACCATGGTTTGCTGCATAACATTGCGCCCGATATATATATCTAAAGTTCGCATCATACCTACGGCTTCTTGCTCACCATACAGCCCATCAGATAGCTCATTAAATTGGAAAGAGCACTATGCTCTTAGCTCTCGCAACCTGTCCATCAGCCCGAAATTCGGCCACATCGGCAAATTAAAATTACGCCTATATAGAATCACAAGACCCAGCAAAAAGAACAAGATGTGCACTAGCCAGATCGGTGCACTGCTACTGAAGCCCTCATTTTTAACAGCAGCAATCATGTAACCCAAGAGGTTGGTATAAAACAGATAAACCAAAAATGCAGCAATCATACCGGTGGCACGGCCACCGCGGCCATCCACAAAACTCAAGCCCAACGCAAATAAAGTTAGCACCGGAAACACAACCACCTTGGCTACTCGCCAATACCACTCCCCGCGAAGAAGAGGGTGCTCGGCATAGGCTATCTCAACATTTGGAAGCGCTTTCACAGGCAGGTGAATTTCGGTTCGGTCAATTGGCTCCATTCTTAAGGCATAAGTCTCAAAATCTATCACCCGATAAGACGGAGTTCCTGCTGCACCTTCATAACGTGTACCATTCTTCATTACCAAAAACTGATGGCCTGAATCTGGATCAAGTGTACGATATCCAATCGCCGAAACCACTACGCCTTCGCGATTGAACGAGTTCTTGTAGACAAACACATTCTCATAATAATTTTCGTCTCGATTATAACTTTCTACGTAGTAAACACCGCTCCCTTCCCGGGTCTCGACGAATTGCCCAGGAATCACACCCGACACTTCGCTACTATTTCGATATTCTGCTTCAATCGTAAAACCTTTTGCCAGCGCCTGTGGCGTTAGATAAAACGCAAATAATGCAACCGTCGCAGTGACACCAACAGCAATGACAGCCACTGGCTTGAAAAATGAGGTTATCCCCACGCCAGCGCTAGCAAGCACCGCCATCTCGTTATCGCGGTACCACCGAGCAAACACCATCAACAAAGCAATGTAAAACATCAGCGGTATCATCACATCCAGGTAGGCCGTCATTTTGAGCGCCACCAGGATAAATACGGCTTCCACCGGTATCAATCCCTCGGCTGCCTGACTAAGAAAACCCATCACCCGCACAACCAGAAAGATTGTGATGATGATAATTGTGACGGCAATAGCGGTGGTGACTACCTCACGAATAAAAGCACGATTTATAATCATTTATAGCTAATTAATTTGTAACAAGATCTTTGCGCTATCCAAGGCACTATCCAATACACTACCGGACCAAGTGAGTGTAGTGCATACTTCATATCTTCCCTAACCACCTGGCAGTCAACCTAAATTGATTCCGCCAAGTTAGCACAGCGATACATGCAAGTCTCTAATCTTTGAACTCTAACCTTTGAACTCTAACTTTTGAACTACGACAACTGTTACACAGTTTAATTATTTTGGCGGATCCCCAATGAAAACGAACGTAAGCCTTTTGAATAAGGTGCCAAAACCAACGACATGCCACGTGCTCTTTCTCAGTTCCGACAAGGCCTTGAGCGCCGAAGCGAAAGACTTTGATCAACAGCTAAACGGCACGCTCTCGACATTGTTAAAAAATGGCGGCTTAACTCCACGAGCAGGGCATTTAACGGTTATCCCAGCTGTAGGCCCGCAGAACACTCGCCTGATACTGGTGTATACCGGTAAAAAGGCAAACGCAAATTCGGCAGATTATAAAAAATTATGCGTATCAGTCGCTAGTAAACTCACAAGCCTGTCGATCAGTTCGATCAATATTTCCTTATCGGGGTTGGCAAACACCGGCATAGATTTCGACACCCTAAGCCGTCATTTGCTTGAGGCAATTGGTGATGCTCGCTACACCCTTACCCAGCAACCCGCCCCTGCAAACAAACCCGCAAAAACAAAACCCTTGAGCATCCATTTTTGGGTGGCGGATAAGGACCAGCTAAAACAAACGAAAATTGGTTGCAAACAAGGCTTGGCTATCAGTAATGGCAAAGACCTCGCTCGAAACCTTGGTAATTTGCCTGGCAATATATGCACTCCGAGTTATCTGGCCAAACAAGCTCGGGCGCTGGGCCGCAGTCATAATCTTAAGATCGATGTGCTGTCAGAACCCGAAATGAAAAAACTGAAAATGGACTCTCTGCTCTCGGTTAGTCGTGGTAGCCGTCAACCCGCGAAGCTCATTGTTATGCATTACCGAGGGGCAAAGCTGGAGAAAGAGCAACCTCATGTACTGGTGGGCAAGGGGCTAACCTTCGATGCGGGTGGAATATCAATTAAACCAGCGGCCAAAATGGATGAAATGAAATACGATATGTGCGGTGCCGCCAGTGTGTTTGGTGCTATGCAAGCGATCGCGGATATGGGACTAAAAATCAACGTGACGGCCGTCGTGCCAAGCTCAGAAAATCTTCCTGATGGCGATGCCAATAAACCGGGAGATATCGTTAAAAGCATGGCAGGACAAACCATCGAAATTTTGAACACCGACGCAGAAGGCCGTTTAATCCTGTGCGATGCCCTGACTTATAGCCAACGCTTTAAACCAAAGACCGTAATCGATATTGCAACACTGACCGGTGCGGTAATCGTAGCACTTGGTTCTCATGCCAGTGGCGTCATGGGTAACGACCAGGATCTGGTGGACGATATAATTACCGCTGGCGAAACCAGCCTGGATCGCGCTTGGCAGCTCCCCCTTTGGGATGAATACCAGAAGCAACTGGACAGTAATTTTGCCGATATCGCGAATGTGGGTGGACGCGCTGCAGGCACCATTACCGCCGGGTGTTTCTTATCCCGCTTCGCCAATGACTTTCGCTGGGCACATTTGGATATCGCGGGCACTGCTTGGCGGAGCGGAGGCAAACAAAAAGGCGCCACCGGTCGTGCGGTACCCATATTGACCCAGTATCTAATCGACCAAGCCAGCAAATAACGCCCTCTACAGGATATTAATCATGCTTGAGCAAGTCGACTTTTATCTGCTGGAAACGGCTGTCTCGGAAGGTAAACTAAAACTTGCCTGCCGATTGACCAATAAACTTCATAATATGCGAAAACGCATCATTATGGTGTGTGAAGACAAGCCGCAATTGAAGAACCTCGACGGCTTGCTTTGGCGATTTAGTGATACGTCGTTTATTCCACACCAGATTGTTGATGACCAAACAGCCATGGATTGCGAGAAATATATGGTTCATTTAACGTTGGCCGAGGGGCTCCCCCATGTAGTGGAAGACAGATTGGACGTTGTCATCAATCTTACAAGCACCCTGCTTCCGGATACGCTCACGGTCGCCCGGCGAGCCGAATTGATAGAATGCGACGAGGCTGACAAGCAAGCCGCAAGAGGCAGATACAAACACTATGTTGATGCCGGCACTGCAACAAATGTGCACCGAATAACCTTATAGAATGCTTCATCGTCGCGTATAATCGCGCGCTGATTCAAAAAGGTAATCGAGGCCACACATAATGAGTAGTTTTAAAGTCGTCCTGACGGACAACATTTTTCCCGATCTGGATATTGAGCGGGAAATGCTTGCCCGAGTCGATGCTGAATTAATTGAAGTTACCGACCTCGCCACTTTGGCCGACGAAGTGAAGGACGCCGACGCAGTGATTAATACCTATGCCCAGCTCGATGCCGAAATCATCGGTGGCATGAAAAAGTGTCGCATGATTATCCGCAACGGTATCGGAGTAAACACGATCGACGTTGATGCCTGTAACAAAAAAGGCATTATGGTGGGCAA
>JABJKL010000237.1 GCA_018660405.1 Pseudomonadota bacterium
AGATTCAATATCTTCTGCTAAAGGCGCCAGTCAATTTCCTGGCGTATTTGGGCATAGTTGTCGGTACTTACGCTATATCGGATTGCGACGTCGTATATCAGCGACGAATGTACGAGCGTATGGCCGCCTGGCAAATGAAGAATTACCCAAAGGTGACTTGGCTGAGCGTATTCTTAAAGCGCAAAAAACTGCTTTTACCATTTGGTATGAAAACCCGGAAAAGCTTGTATATATTGAAACGATCAGCAAAGCCTACAAAAGTTTTGTTCAGCGTAGAAGCGAGCAAGGTACGGATCGCAGCCGTTTTACCAAACTCATTTTGGGTGAACCCGGAAAAAATTATCAGGAAGCCCGCCGTAAGCTCTGCTCAAGTATCGGGCTATATCTATATAACCAATGGAAAGGCGCGGCACTGCATAACTTTGAGCAACTCAAAGAGATTATTGTTAGCGCGAGCGGAGATGAAATAAAGGATGATGATTTATTTAAACAAAGCGTCGGTGATTTAAGTTTACGTGAGCTTATGTTCTCCCCTGAATTGCGCGACAGCCTGCTTACGGACTTTCAAAATGTTCGCACTTTCGATGCGCTATACAATAATTTTGTCGACAATCTAAATGAGATAGCCGCCGAAACCGAAAATTTTCATACTTTGTCTGCCGACACAATGCAGCGCTTGTTAGATGATTCCATGCAACAAGCGACTAGCTCGAGCGATCAAGACAGCTCCGCCGAGTTTTCAGCCTGGCTAGTCTTTTTTATGTCGTATAAACGACGTGGCAAATTTTTAAAAGATGTAGAAGAATGGAAGCGTGTCGCTTTTCCACGCTTATCTGACGCATTGCTAGTACTAATAACCTTCTTTTTTGAAAGCTTGTTGCCGCGTTATTTTGAGTCCAAGAGCTCCGGCAAAGAATTCGATGGAACAATAAACCCGGTACATATTGGCAAGCGCAAAGATTTTTGGAACCAGCTGGCTATTGCATCCGTCAGTATGCGCATACAACGAGTAATTAACGACATCAAAAGTCGTAAATTAGCGACCGTAGATGCCATACGGGATAAGTTCTTCAACGATTTCAAGGAACTCGATGCCCAACTACTTACGTCCAATCCAGTGAACTTCCCCGGTTTTCGACTCTCGGTCGAAAAGGCGCTGACCAACCAGGTCACACCTTGCGGCGTAGTCACTGGAACGGCAAGGCTCAAAGGCGATAAGAGCCGTGAGGTGGGGGTGCTGATTTCCAACATCTCGTTTCAGGCCGGTGCCTTTGATATGGCCAGTGCAACCAAACTGTGTAAGCTGCTTGTGCATTGTGCTGCCAGGCGCTTGCCCGTGATATGTTTTGTATCGTCAGGCGGTATGCAGACAAAAGAAGGCCCTAACTCTTTATTTTCTATGGCGATTGTCAATGACCGGGTCACTCGCTTTATCCACGACAACGATTTACCGGTCATCGTTTTTGGTTTCGGTGATTGCACGGGAGGTTCGCAAGCCAGCTTTGTGACGCACCCTTTGGTACATAGCTACTATTTTAGCGGTGCTGACATCCCGTTCGCTGGCCGAGTAGTCGTACCTTCGTTTCTTCCTTCGCAATATACAGTTGCAAATTATTTCAAGAATAATCGCGAAACCATGCGGGGCCTGGTCATACATCCATTTGCAGATGATCTGGATGAGCGCCTGGCAAAGGTTGACCCGAGTATCCCAATTCCAGACGATACCGTGGAAGATGTCATTGAACGTGTATTAGTGGGTTCATATCTATCAGATCAGCAAGCACCTGCCGAACAGCTTGCTGAACCCCGAACAAGAAATCAGTTTAAACCGGTTCGTAAAGTCTTGATCCACGCTCGTGGTTGTACCGCGGCTAAATTAATCCGTATCGCGCAGGAAAGCGATATAAAGGTAGTGCTTGTGCAATCAGACCCTGATATGGACTCTGTTGCAGCGGGCATGATGCGTAAACAAGATACATTGGTCTCGCTAGGCGGACAAACATCTGACGAAAGCTATCTTAATGCGCCCAGTGTGCTGGCGATCGCAGCACGCCAGGAGGTTGATGCCCTGCATCCTGGTATCGGTTTTCTATCAGAGAATGAGCGATTTGCGCGCCTGGTTCGCGAACACGGCATCAATTTTGTCGGCCCCTACGGCCGCAGCATGGAAATCATGGGGAATAAGTCCAATGCGATTCATACCGCAATGGCCAACAAGGTTCCTGTGGTACCCGGAAGCCTTGGCATCCTGACTTCGGATGAAGCTACCGCCAAGGTTGCTGCAGAAATAGGCTACCCGGTACTGCTCAAAGCTGTACACGGCGGTGGTGGCAAAGGTATCCAGATCGTACGTAACGAAGATGAAATTAAAGAGGCCTTCCAAAAAGTGCGTGCCGAAGCGCGCGCTGCTTTTGGAAACGGCGACTTGTACCTTGAGAAGTTCGTCGAATCGATGCGCCACATCGAAGTGCAAATTTTGCGCGATAGCCACGGTAATACACTTATTCTTGGATTGCGAGATTGCAGTGTGCAACGTAACAATCAAAAGGTCGTTGAAGAATCAGCATCAACCATGCTACCGGCTAAACTGGAAAAGCAAGCCTGCCAATGTGCCGAAAAACTGGCTAATGCGGTTGACTACATTGGTGCTGGCACGGTTGAATTTATCTACGATCTGCCATCGGATGCTATCTATTTCATGGAAATGAACACCCGCTTGCAAATCGAGCATCCGGTTACCGAATGGACTACCGGCATCTCTATTGTTGGTGAGCAATTTCGTATTGCCTCCGGTGAGAGCATAAAAGAGCTCAAGCCAGTGCATGATGGATACTCAATCGAAGCCAGAGTAACTGCCGAGAAGGCAATTTATACACCCTCAGGTGAAATCGAGTTCTCCCCTACTCCAGGTAATGTCGTTGAATGTAGCTTCCCGAAAGGCGACGACATCGAAATACTCTCGGCTGTTGGGCCAGGCAAAGTGATATCTCCATTTTACGACAGCATGATTGCCCAGGTGATTGTGCACGCTCAGGATCGAAAGCAAGCCATTGCACGTTTAATCGAAGTGCTGGGTGAAATAAGAATCACGGGCGTGTGTACCAACCTGGCCCTGTTAGATCAAATACTCTCGGATTCTGTATTCCAAAAAGGCGATTACGACACGGGCTATCTTCCAAAAATGCTCGCTCGTATTGATGGCGACAAATTGATCGAGAAAATGGCAGACACTGGCCTGGAACAATCTGGTGATGAGTTAAGTAGTATTAGAATCGAAGACTCCGATGAACTGCGGGTTAACTCACCAATGACCGGCATTTTCTACACCACACCGTCACCTTCGGAGCCTGAATACATAAAAGTAGGCGACATTATTGATGTCGATCAAACAATTTGCCAGATTGAAGCGATGAAAATATTTACCCAGCTCAGCTTATCCAGCATCAGCGCTGGCTTGGATATTTACGATAACGATATGAAGTACGAAGTGGTACGCGTCAATCAGTCGCCGGGCACGCAAATAAACGCTGGCGATCTGGTGTTCGTCATAAAACCCGCTTCCTAAGCTATCGCAGTCTTAAGTCATGTCTAGCTCAAACACTTCATCCACTGGAATACTCTCTGTCATTATCGTTGTGTTATTAGGGGCGCTGGTCACTGTGAGTGGTCTGTATATCTACCAACGTGCCGCGGACTATTCACCGGCACAAATAGAACAACCCAGTGACGGTGCAGATTTCACAGCGTCTCAGGTGTATGAATGGCGACTGGTGACCACTTGGCCGAAGAATTATCCTGCGATTGGTCTCGGCCCGGAAAACTTTGCCAAGATGGTTGAGCGCATGAGTAATGGCCGCCTTATCATTCAGGTGTATGGCGCGGGCGAAATTGTACCCGCCTTGGGTGTTTTCGATGCCGTCAGCAATGGCAGCATCGAGATGGGCCACGGCGCAGCCTACTATTGGAAAGGGAAGATTCCAGCCAGCACACTCTTTACCACACTGCCTTTTGGTATGAATGCCCAGGAGGTTAATGGCTGGATTCATTATGGCGGCGGCCTTGAACTTTGGCGCGAAACCTACAAACCATTTGGCTTGATCCCCTTTGCAGGGGGTAATACGGGCGTTCAAATGGCGGGGTGGTTTAATAAAGAAATTAACTCTGTTGAAGACCTGCAAGGCCTGAAAATGCGTATTCCCGGTCTTGCGGGCGAAGTTTTTACCCTCGCTGGGGGAAGCAGCGTAACGATTCCCGGCGGAGAGCTATACACCAGCATGCAAACCGGCGTAATTGACGCCACCGAATGGGTAGGCCCCTATAATGATATCGCCTTTGGCTTGCACGAAGTGGCGGAGCATTACTACTACACAGGCTGGCATGAGCCAGGGCCCATGCTCGAGTTTATTGTCAATGAAGCTAAATGGAACACGCTTCCAGCCGATTTACAGGCAATCATAGGGAGCGCTGCGCGGGTTATTAATCATGATGTACTGGACGAATATACGGCAAAAAATGCCATTGCCCTGCAAGATCTGAAATCTCGTTATGGAATCATACCCAAACCATTTCCACCCGAGGTGCTTGATTATCTTCGTGAGATCGCAGAGCAACGCTACCTGGATTTAGCTGCGCAAGATGAGCAATTTTCAAAGGTGTATAGCTCTTATAAAACATTCCTGGACTCTGTCTCTGAGTATCATGAAATATCAGAGAAATGGTATTATACTTCAAGGAGTTTTAATTAGAACCTAATCTAGTTTATAGGTTACTTTTCAAGTCTTTCGATCGTCAAGATTGGTGCGAAAAATCATAGCAAAGAAGGCAACCAGGTGGCAATCGCTGGGAATAATGCAAGCAGCAAAAGAACCAATAACTGAATACCGATGTAGGGCAGCACTCCTTTGTAAATTTCCACGGTCTTAACACTCTCCGGTGCAACGCTGCGCAAATAAAACAATGCAAAGCCAAACGGAGGCGTTAAAAAGGAAGTTTGCAGATTCACCGCAATCATAATTCCGAGCCATACAGGGTCTATCCCCATGGCAAGCAGTACTGGACCAACAATGGGCACAACAACGAAGGTAATTTCGATAAAGTCGAGAATAAAACCGAGCAGAAATACAACACACATTACAGTTAACATGGCACCAAATGTTCCACCGGGTAAGTTTTCAAATAAGCCATGAACCAGCTCTTCGCCACCATAACCCCTGAATACCAAAGAGAAAAACGATGCCCCAATAAGAATCAAAAAGACCATGGAGGTCATTTCCAGCGTTTTAGCAAGCACGTTGCGAAATATTTCTAACGTTAAGCTTCGAGTTACCATGGCTAAACAGGTTGCACCCATCGCCCCTACTCCAGCGGCTTCTGTTGGTGTTGCAACGCCGGAAATAATCGAACCAAGCACCAGAACAATGAGCCCCAAAGGCGGCAACAGGCTGAACAGCACCTCCGAGTACAACACTTTGTTGATTTCTTTGGCGGCGGGCGCATCTGCCGGGTATAGATAACTGCGCAGCCAGACATAGGTAAGGTAAAGAACTACCAATAAACATCCGGGCAGCAATGCACCGACAAACAGGTCGCCGACCGATACCGTTTCAGGATTAAATATTCCCAGACGCGTTTGGGCTTGTTGATAAGCGCTCGACAAAACATCGCCTAGCAGAACCAGGGCTATTGAGGGCGGTATTATCTGTCCCAGAGTACCCGTTGCGCAGATCGTACCGGCTGCGAAGCTTGGATCGTAACCTCGTTTTAACATGCTCGGCAGAGACATTAACCCCATCGCAACGACGGTAGCCCCAACAATACCGGTGCTGGCGGCCAATAACATGCCTACGACGACGACAGACAAACCCAAACCACCAGACAAACGACCAAATAAGCGCGCCATGGTGTCTAACAAGCGTTCGGCTATGCCAGTACGCTCTAACATGATGCCCATCAATATAAATAAAGGCACTGCGATGAGCGTTTCATTGACCATCGTGCCGTACACACGCTCCGGCATTGCCTTTAGCAGGGCTGGGTCAAAATATCCGCTGATAATCCCGCCTGACGCAAATAACAACGCGACACCGGCAAGCGTGAATGCTACCGGATACCCCAGCAGTAAGGCAACGCATACGCCCGCAAACATTAACAATGGAAGCCACTCAAGCATGAGTAATTAACCGTTTTTATATAACATTAGTGCTCTTTCAACATGATATTGCGTATTCAGCGAGCTGCGAAGCGTTTGACCGCTAGGCGAGGCTCGTAGGTAATGGCTAGCCCTTGCCAAGAGTCTTAACAACGCGGACGAATGCTTCACAACTCGCCCGAAGGGAGTGATCCAGATGATCCAATACTGCGTTGCAGTCCTTGAAAAGGACTCGCCATTTCCTTCGAACTTCGCCTTGTCTTGAATCATCTGGATCACTCTGAACACGCGATATCATGTTGAAAGAGCACTAGACTATTTCGAATTAGTTCTGCCAAACCTTGCAAGATTAGAAGTGCTGAAGCAACAGGGATAACACTTTTAAGCAAAAATACGGCGGGGATTCCACCCGCTTCTGCAGAAACTTCACGCACGGCCCAGGATTGGCTGGCAAACTCGAAACTTGTAATCAGGAGAAAACACGAGAC
>JABJKL010000162.1 GCA_018660405.1 Pseudomonadota bacterium
CCCATCTCCCCAGTCCTATGGGGAAGGGGAAACCAAAGCCACCTACCAACCGAATAACCGCTCGCAATGCACCGTGTACTGCGCCACTGGTGAGGTTGAAATCTGATTTCGGCGTAGTTGGCAGCCTACAACTTATAGTTTTGTTTTTGTAAGCACTATTAATAATTGTATTATGTATCACTAAATTTACCTTTAAATTGGACCATTGTCACTATATATTTTAACTATGCCTCCTAAACTGCTGAATATAATCGTTTTCTGTGCGCCGGTTTAGACACCTATTAAACCGCCAGCACCGGCAGTGATTAACCCGGGTAAAATAACCGCAGTTATTGCCCACTTTTAATAGTGGGTCACTCTGGTATGCAACCTTAAAACCCGTTTTGCTCATTGCTTTAATTATTATTGTTTATCGATGCCGTAAAGATAAACAAGCAACCGGGTCGGTTATAAATTTAGGTCGTGTTATCGATACGCTCTCTATAGCCAACATTGATGGTAGCTCTATCGAAAGCCAAGTCCTTGATATATTTCAAGAACCTGGTCGAATATCAGATGCAGAAATAGAGATATAAGATATAAAGACCGGAGCACAAAGCTAAATCTGGCAACCGCTCTCAATTATCTCGTTACTGCTAACCGTGACACAGATATTAGCTCCTCAGGATTCCAGCTTTCCAAAATAGCCTGCGGTGAACCAAACGGAATCTGCGCCGCAAGCTGGAGACCCTCGAACATTCGAGCAATGATATCGGCGCGCGATAAGCCTTGTTGCCGCATTTCAGCCAATGAATCAGATCCATCTCGCTTGGCCATACGGCTACCACTGATATCGCTTATTAACGGCACATGCCAATACTCTGGAACTGTATAATTTAGCGCCTTAATCAGTGCTATTTGTCGTGGCGTAGAATCCAGCAGATCTGCACCACGAAGTACGTGACTAACGTGCATGCGCGCGTCATCAACTACACTCGCGAGCTGATAAGAAAATACACCATCTGCTCTACGCACTACGAAATCACCCACTTCACGCGCTAGATCTTGCTCGGTAGCTCCGTGAATGCGGTCTTCAAAATTAATCACAGCATTCTCCACTCGAAAACGCCAACTGAATTGCACACTATCGTCCAGGCGACGTTTTTGCAGCGCATCCGGCTCGCGACATGTGCCTGGATATAAGCGAGCTTTGCCGTGGGGGGCACTAGCCACGGCTTGCCACTCTTTGCGAGAACACACACATTTATATAAGAGCCCCATTTGTTTTAATTGTTCAAAAGCTTGCTGGTAATAGTGATGGCACTCAGACTGAACAAAAGGACCCGCATCCCAATCTATCCCAAGCCACTTCAGATCGTCTATAGCACGCTCCCCCATTCCGGATCGCATACGCGGTGTATCCAAATCGTCCATACGCAAAACAAAGGTAGCGCCGCACCAGCGTGCTTGTAACCACGAGAACAGGGCGGTACGTAAATTACCCAAATGTAGTGGCCCCGATGGACTAGGGGCATAGCGGCCGACAGAATTCATAAATAAGTGACTAACCGAAAAATTTATCCGATATTACGCACATTAGAAGAGTAAGCCCAAAAAAAACCAGCTATCGTCGCCTACATACATACGCAATGATCACGATGTCTGGAAATGGAGTTTATTGGAACAGCAATATGGGCACTTGTTATGTATAACCCATTACTGGCAAACTTCCGATATGAAAATTACGCCCATATTGTTTGTGTTAACTGCCTTGCCTTTACAAGCGAATACGCTCAGCGAGGCAGACATCGTTCGAATTCATAAAAATGCGATCACCATTGATACGCACGTTGACATACCCGAGGATTTTGCCAGCGAAACTTTCGACGCACTATCCAACAATAGGCCTTTGTCGCAGGTCGATATACAACGCATGCAGGCTGGAGGTTTGGATGCGGCTTTTTTTATTGTTTACACAAGCCAAGGACCTCTTCAAGCACACGGTTATTCGCAAGCGCTAGCGGGGGCCTTTGATAAATTTTCCGATATCCGCCGAATGACGGATGTCCAATATTCTGAAGATATTGCGCTCGCACTAAACTCCACAGACATCAGACAATTTCATAAAGAGAATAAACGCATCGCGCTAATCGGTGTAGAGAACGGCTACCCTATTGGCGAAAACATAAATTTGCTAGACGTGTTTTTTAACTATGGTGCTCGTTATTTCGGTTTGGTGCATAACGGCCACAACCAACTGGCAGACTCTGCTCAGCCTAGAGCAGAGTTAGGTGATGAAGCGACTAAACACAATGGTATCTCAGAACTCGGCAAACAAGTGGTTGAGCGCTGCAATGAACTGGGCATCATGGTCGACGTATCGCATGCGTCAGAAAAATCCACCCTCGATATGATTGATGCTTCGGTGGCTCCAGTCATAGCCTCACATTCCTCCGCGTTTACTAAGCGCAACCACCCGCGCAATTTGTCTGATAAAGCCTTACAAGCGTTGGCAGTCAAGGGTGGTGTTGTACAAACCGTTGCGTTTGATTCTTACTTGAACCCGGTAGCAGAACAAAAATCGCAGGCAATCAAGTCCATGCGCCTGGAACTAGGTTTGGAGACAAGAGAAAAGCTCAGTAACGCCGACCCTGATACATGGCTAATCCACCAGGCTCGGATGGCCGACATCCACCAAAAATGGCCTCGATCTTCAGTCTCCGACCTGGTCGATCATATCGACTATTTAGTTGAGCTTATCGGCATTGAGCATGTGGGCATATCGTCAGACTTCCACGGGGGTGGTGGGGTAGAAGGATGGGATTCCGCTGCCCAGTCGTTAAATATAAGCCGAGAACTTCTGGCGCGTGGATATTCCGAACAACAGGTAAAACTCATCTGGGGTGAAAATCTGCTGCGCGTCATGCAAACGGTCGAGCAAGTGGCGTCTTCCTGGCCCACGAACTAATCGACCTCCATTGCCCTGTCGATTATAAAGTGTATAACCACACTCGGGGGGGCGTGCTGCTAAAAGCGGATTTTCGGCTGGAAAAAAAGAGATCGACTACCAGAGATGTCAACACACCCGTCTCGATCAGCTTATCAGGCCTCACAAAATCAACAGAAATGGGCGCCAGGGGCCGCTCACTTTAACAAAGAGATGCCTAAACACACACACTTTCAGATTATTGCGGGTCTGATGTCAGCGCTTATACTGTGCTTTTTCATCGCACTGGCCAGCGGTGGCGGCACTTTTGACACCATGCTGGCATGGCAGGCAATATTCAACTATGGCGACCCAGAGTTGGCCAACATAGATCGAAATATTATCCTAGATATTCGTGTTCCCAGAACCCTCGCTGCCCTGCTAGTCGGCAGTGGGTTGGCCGTTAGCGGCGCTATATTACAGGGCTTGTTTCGCAATTCTCTGGCCGACCCATCGCTACTGGGTGTGTCAGCGGGTGCCGCAGTGTTTGCTGCATTGGGCGGAGCGTTTGGGATGGGGATGGGGCTGCAATTGGGCGTCAGCACTTCGGTATTAACCTTTGCCGACCCGCGCATACTACAAATGGTGTCCGCAGCTAGTGGCGGCTTGCTGGTAACCTGGCTGGTTTATAGTATTGGTAGCTATCGCGGCTATACCTCTACGAATACCATGCTGCTTGCTGGCATTGCGCTAAACGCAATGCTGGGTGCCATTCTCAGCGCCATATCGTGGCTTGCAGACGATCAACAACTGAGGCAAGTCGTTTTTTGGGGTATGGGAAGTTTGTCATCAATCAATATTATCGACTGCCTGATATACCTCCCCCTGTGGTTTATCGGCGGCACACTAGCCGTTCGCCTGAGCACGCAATTGAACCAGATGCTGCTAGGTGAACCGGAGGCACAAAGCCTGGGTGTGAACATTCAAAAACTCAAGCGTACAGCGGTGCTCATTACCGCACTGCTCACGGGTGGTGGTGTTGCAATCGCGGGTATAGTGGCCTTTGTTGGGTTGGTCGTTCCACATATCATTCGTTTGGCGATAGGACCAGACAACCGGCTGCTGGTACCCGCATCAGCGCTTTTGGGCGCTATTGCATTAATTGTTGCCGATGCGCTCGCACGCAGTATTTTTTATCCAACAGAATTGCCGGTCGGACTAATAACCGCGGCGCTTGGCGCGCCCTTTTTTTTGTACTTATTGATACAGAATATGAGGCGGCTGGTGTAGTGTATTAGGCAGACGTATGTATCAGAGTTCCCCAAATGTTCCAAGTCTAGGCGCAGCCTACAGCGAATGGTCGCTCCCTTTGCAAAGGTTGCAACGCTGGATTGGGGCATTTGGGGAACTCCGTTTCGGCTCGTGATATATGCGTCTGCCTAATACACTACACTAGCATGAGTCTGATTTGCGAAAATCTGAGTTACTGCCCCAGCGGTGCGTTACTGCCTATACTTAAGAATATAACTCTGGATATTAATGTCGGCGAAATGGTCGCACTGGTGGGTCCAAACGGTGCTGGAAAAAGCAGCTTGTTACGTATATTGGCCGGGCTAACCCGGCGGGTTAACGGTTCAGTAAGTCTGAATGGACGTAGTATCAGTAACTATCAAACATTGGAGTTGGCCACCGTAAGAGCCTGGCTCGCGCAAACTCATACACTCGACTTCAATTTTAGTGCCATCAAAACGGTCCAGCTTGGTCGCGGACCATGGCAACCAGAAAGCGCAGTTACAAGCCACAAAGTCGCGTTTAAGAACCTGCAAGTATGTGACGCAGCACATTTAGCCGAGCGCTTTTACCCCGAGCTCTCTGGAGGAGAACAGCAGCGCGTACAGCTTGCCCGAATATTTACTCAAGTCAAACAAACTATTAGCAATGGCTGGTTGTTATTGGATGAACCCTGCAACGCTTTGGACCCCGCGCATCAATTTGAGATATTGAAACATCTCAAACTACTGTGCTCGCAAGGCGCGGGGGTCGTGTGTAGCATGCACGACTTACCGTTAGCTGCCGCCTATTTTGACCGCATCATCGTTATACAGAACGGTGAAATAATCACCGACAATTCACCCGACCTTGCGCTCAGCAAAAATACTATACTGAAGGTCTTTGGGGTCAGTGGCCACTGGAAATATGGAGCACTTACTTTGGCGGCCAGCAAACCAAAATCGCCAGAGCACGGTGGTTAATATCTGCTATAAACCAAACTACTGAGCTATACACATAGCTAAGCGTATAGTTAAACATATAGATAAACGTGCAGAGCAGAACCAAGCGTTCTGCCTGCCCCATAACCTAACAAAGACACTCTGGTAAGAAATTAATGAACGAACAGGTTTCTGCAGCACTTGTATTAATAGGCAACGAAATTCTTTCCGGCCGAACGCAAGATGCCAATCTGAAATACATTGCTGAAAGCCTCGGTGCAGTAGGCATTGTATTGCTTGAGGCTAGAGTCATTCCGGATGCACAAGACACCATCGTTTCAACACTGCGCGAATTAAAAACCCGCTTTGATTATGTGTTTACCACCGGTGGTATTGGCCCAACTCACGATGACATCACGTCCCAATGTGTCGCCATAGCAGTCGACCAACCGTTGGAACTTCACCCAGTCGCTTTTAAGAATATGCGAGCACATTTTCAGAAACGAAGCGTTGATTTCAACGAAGCGAGACAACGCATGGCAAAAACACCGCGCGGCGCAACACTCATCGAAAGCGCTGCCTCAATCGCACCTGGTTACATTGCAGACAATATAATTGTGATGGCCGGTGTGCCGAAAATAATGCAGCACATGCTCACCGATGTGATACCAACACTCAAACACGGCAGAATTACGATTAGCCGACAACTGCACACCAATTTGCCAGAAGGCGTGCTTGCACAGCCACTTTCCGACTTGCAGGCACGTTACCCGCAGGTGGGTATTGGGAGTTATCCGCAAACTGTCAAAGAGGGCTTCCATGTAATTCTGGTCACTCGCTCCACGGATGCAAAAGCCCTGGACCAATTGGATAACGAGCTCCGCGATATGGTCACGGCTGTTGGTGGCCAACATGATTCACAAACACGACCAATGGTTACCAGTTAAAAGCAACGAGTGCAGTGTCCTAAGCTAGAGTCACTGCATACTGCCAATTTGGGCTCGTATTCGTTCTGCTCCACTGTTATCACCGAGTGCCACATAGGATTGAAGCATAAGCGCAAGATTAGATTGCCGTAACGATTCATTGCGGCCGGCGAATGTATTCGAACGGGATGCGGTTACAACCGCCTGGCTATAGTCTGCTTGCATAAATTTGATTTGCGCCATCCGATGCCAAATTTCCGGATTTGAAGGCTCAATGCGCAACGCCCGTTCCAGTACTCTAGCACCCTCATCCAAATTGCCAGAATCAATGTGGACTTTCAACTGGGCGTACAAAGCCTCTACCGCTGCGCTGGTTTCGCTGGCCTCTCGTGGTTGCTGATAGGAACCAGATACAATCGACTGCTCGTCGACAGATGCCTCCCTGTCATCGCGTTGCTCGACGGTGGTACAGGCCTGAAGCAAAAAGGAGAATGCGATCAATACCCCTGATGGTAAGAAAAACTTGCCGATCTTGGCTAGTGCTCCTTTATTATAGGTTTGAAGGAGCATTAGTTGAATAAACCTTTGATCCATTCACCGACACTCCTCTGTGTTTTGAACTCGTTCTGTTTGCCAACTCGATCTGCTTCTGCAGATCCAGTGCAACTATTCTGAATCGCAGGCTCGTACCCAACAATATATGGCAATATTACTCCGGTTGAACAGGTTTCAGCAATTCGCAAACCTGTTTTGGGATCTAGCAAGACCGGTTTAATACTCTCCAAAGCTGCAGATCTAAGCGGGCGCGTCAGTATATTCGCAAAGGTATCTGCCCAAATATGTGCTGCTCCGCTTGCACCGGATAATCCGGTTGTTTTGTTATCGTCACGGCCTACCCAAATAACCATTAAATAGTCGCCACTAAAGCCCGCGTACCAACTATCACGATAGCCATCGCTTGTGCCGGTTTTTCCGGCAAATCCCCAGCCACCGCCGAAACGATCACCGATGGCCCTTGCTGTTCCACTCGTGACAACTTGCTGCAACGCATAGACAATAAGCGCAATTGATTCTGGTTCTGCCACTTGTTCTATAGACAGTGGATATCGGCCAAGCGGCTCACCACGATCAGATAGTACTGAACGCACACTTTTGGTTGGCGTCTTAAACCCACTATTGGCAAGGGTAAGATATAGGTCTGCCACATCGCTCACCGTCATTGGCAGAGCGCCAAGCAAGGCAGATGGATAGATGGGGCCTGGTTCTGGATCTGAGCTCTGATACTTGAATCGCCGCAGCAGTCCAGCGAAAGTATCCAAACCCACCTCCATACCAAGATTGACTGTCGCCAGATTATAAGAATGTTTCAAACCATCAATTAGCGGCACCAAACCGTGCTCTTCACCATTGTAATTCTCAGGGATCCAATCCTCACTACCTCGCTGAGACACAACTATAGCCCGGTCCTGGATCAAGGTTCCAAGACCATAAATTTCTGGTTGCTCGAGAGCTGCCAAATAGACAAAAGGTTTTAGTAAGGAACCGACGGGGCGGACGGCGTCTAAAGCGCGGTTGTAACCAGCGAATTCCCGGTTACGACCACCCGCCAAGGCAACGACTTCGCCACTATCGGTTCGTAACACAATCGCCGCAGCTTCCAGCGTGCCAGCATCCATGTTTCTGGATTTTTCAATAGTCGTCAAACGATCCGATATTGATTGCTCGACCACATTCTGGATTCGCGGATCAAGGGTTGTATATACACGTAGACCAGCGTTTGAAAGTGCCGCGTCTTGATAACCCATGCGCAATTGCTGACGCACCATATCCAAAAAATCTGGATAGCCTCGTCGTAGACTCGCTTGCTCTCCCCCGGTGCCTAGCGGCAACTGCTGAAGCTGGCCGGACTGCACTTCGGTAATGAACCCTTCGTGTTGCATCACCTGCAGAACCAGATTTCGGCGTTCTGTGGCACGCGCTGGGTGTCTAAGTGGGTTGTAGGCACTGGGTCCTTTTACAATCGCAGCCAAGGTAGCCAGTTCGGCTTGATTCAATTCCTGAAGCTGCCGTCCAAACAGAAACTGCGAGCCTAAACCAAAGCCGTGAATCGCACGATTACCTGCCTGGCCAAGGTAAATCTCATTGATATAGGCAAGCATTATCTGCTGCTTGCTGTAGTGAAATTCCAGCAGAACCGCCATAACAATTTCCACCAACTTGCGCGAGATTGTTCGGTCCGACGTTAAATAGTAATTTTTGACCAATTGTTGAGTTATTGTGCTGCCGCCTTGCACGACGCGGCCGGTAACCAAATTCGCAACCGCCGCGCGTGCAATGCCTATTGGCGAAATACCCCAATGAGAGTAAAAGTTACGGTCCTCAATAGCAATCAGTGCATCGATTAAACCTTTAGGCACCTGTTCTTGTGTCAATAATTCCCGATCTTCATGGCTGGCTGGCGACACGCTACCGAACAAGCGTCCCTCAAGTTGAAATAACCCCAAGCTCTCGCCCTCGGAACTCACTGATGTAACTTTGTTATTGCCGGGGCTAAATCCAATACGAACTCGATGGGCGTCCCGCAATTGATCCCAAAACTGAAATCTACGCGCATGAATAGTTAAAACACTACGGCTGTATTCAAATGTTCCGGGGTCCGGTGCTCCCGTCTGGTCACGATAACCAAGATCAGCTAACTCACTCAAAACATCATTGGCAGTGATTGTTTGCCCGACATACAAATCCAAAGGCCTGGTAAACACATGCGCAGGAATCGACCAACTACCGCCCTCAAATTGCTTGCGTATTGATATGTCCAGGAATAGCGCTACAGCGATGGTAACCACAACCAAAGTTACAAGCAGTCTTAATAGCCATGGCTTGCATGCAAGCAAAATTGATGAAACTTGCCATGGTTTGCATAGATGCATTTTGTTTGACATTTTAGCTTTAAGTTTTTTCGAACTGCCAAATGTAAGATTCGTTGCTTATAGCTGTAAATATTGTATCGCTTTTAGTTCAAGCATCTTAAGATTGTATCTCGACCCGCTCATTCCCGATACCAAACAAAAGCGTAACAGATGGATAGCCATTGCGGCTGCTTGCATGGAAACTTCTTCACGTTGCATAGAATCGAATTCATCGAATCCAGCAACCTAGAACACTCCAACAATTTTTCGGCATTTATGGACACTGACACGGCCATAACCGTGTTAAATCTGCACTAAAAAATAAAAATCCCCTGAGGCTCATAGCCGCAGGGGATTACAACGATACATTGTTTGCGCTAAGGTTTATCTAAATCAACAATACTTATCCCGCATCCAGTGAAATCGACGGTGCCATTACATTTGCTGCGCGAATACCGTCAACGGCTTCAATGACAGTTTTTGTTTTTGCATCAGGATCCACTTTAACAATGACCGAAGACTCAGGACTTTCCGCCTTCATCCGAATAATTGTTGGCCTAACCGCACGATAATCAACCAGGCGATCATCAATGCGAATTTCGTCCAAATCGTTAACGACAACAACAATCGGTCGTGGGGCATCTATGGGTGGTGGTTCATTGGAAGATTCAGGCTTATTCACACCAATGCCCGACTCTTTAACAAAACTTGCGGTAACGATAAAGAAAATCAACATAATAAACACCACATC
>JABJKL010000132.1 GCA_018660405.1 Pseudomonadota bacterium
GAGTTCGATCGCCTCCAACAGCGAGATTGTTGAATCCGTCAGCGGATGTTTACGACGAGTCTCGCTATAACGGGATACTAACATCGAAAGCTCGGCGTCCAGAAATAACACACTGTACGGAATCTCAAGTGCGACCAGTGACTTCAAATGCGGTGGCAAATCATTCAGGAACTGTCGATTTCGCACATCGATGCTAACGGCGCACCGACTAATAGCATCAACTGAGTTTTCTGCAATTCGAGTCTGTAAATTTTCTGCCAGCAGAGGAATCAGTTCCGCAGGCAGGTTATCGATACAGTAATAACCCAAATCCTCCAGCGCTTGTAACGCGACCGTTTTTCCTGAGCCTGACATTCCACTGACCACCAGGAAGCGTAATTTACTCATCAGCCCGAACGTTTCACAAAGGTCTGGAATTTAGGCGTAATATGCCTAAGCAAATTGGGCGATCCCCCGAAAAAGCATAGCCGTCGCTATGCTTTGAGGAGGATCGTTCAAGTTGCAACGCCAGATTGAGCCTAAATCCAGAAGGATTAACTGTTTGATTTAATTTCATAACTTATCGACTTCAATCCGCCTTTGCGAAATGTTCGGGCTACATTACTCGCGTAAATGCCGGGCCGACCAAGCTACCAATCAATTGCTGCGCAGTGTCGGCAGCATCCAGCTTGTGCCGAATATCATGGTCAGATACACGTTGCGCCAACATTGATAACAACTGAAGATGCGCTTCGGTTGCATCCTCGGGTACCAACAAAGCAAGCGCCAGGTTGATCGGTTTTTTGTCTCGAGCCCCGTATTCTACCGGTTCGGCAAGCTGTACCACCGCTATTCGCGGCTCGGGCAAACCTTCAATTCGACCATGAGGTATAGCAATACCATCACCAACCCCCGTACTACCCAGTTTTTCTCGATCAACAAGCGTACGAAAGATGTGTTTCTCATCTTGTGCGACCAGACCGACCGCGAGAAGCCTCGCGAGTTGCTCAAATAATCGTTTACGACTAGTCGTCTCTAGCCCGCAAACAGTACGATCTAAAGATAGATAATTTGCTAAATCAATCGGTGATTCCACATCAAATACCAAGCCCTTAAGACGTCACGGCGACGGTAATAAGATACAATCTGCAAACAGCCTAGAGTTCAGACTGAGACTCGGATTGGGGTTCAATTTGAGCGCTTACCCCACCTTCACGTTGGTGGTGGTCAGCATGCTTCTCCTTATATTTTCGAACCTGGGCATCCAACTTGTCTATCAGGGTATCGATAGCGGCATACATTTGCCCCGATTTAGCATTTGCATGAATGGTCGCACCAGGCGCGTTCAATGTCGCCTCAGCTTCGTGAACTTGTTTTTGCACATGTAATACAAAATGTGCATTTACTACATGATCAAAATGCCGCTCAATACGCTCCATTTTTTCGGTAATGTAACTGCGTAATGAATCTGTGATTTCTAGTTGTTGCCCAGTAATTGATAACTGCATATATACCTCCATTAGTATGAATAATCTTAATCCCCCACTTGGTATTCCGGTAGTTAGAACTCCATAATTTAATTTTATAAAATACCTGCCTGAGAACCATTGATCTAGATCTATTTAGTGCATCTTCAACTATATGATCAAACCCTTTCGCTTGCTCGAGCTTGGTATGTTCATTGATTCACGATATTTTGCAATCGTTCGTCGCGCCACGCTATAGCCTTTTTGATTAAGCATATTGGCGATTCCATTATCGCTGATCGGTTTATTCACGGGTTCACCCTCTATCAATTTCTTGATCAATGACCGCACGGCTGTCGAACTGGTTGGATCACCATCAATGCCGCTCACTGATGAGGTGAAAAAGTATTTGAGTTCAAACACTCCCGCAGGAGTCAGCATATACTTATTTGACGTGGCGCGCGAAATTGTCGACTCATGCATGCCAAGCTCTTGCGCAACATCGTTCAAAACCATAGGTTTCATACCTAGTTCACCATAATCAAGAAACTCTTCCTGGCGCACGACTATTGACCGGGCAACCCGAAGTAATGTCTCATAACGCCCTTGCAGCCCCTTAATAAACCAACGAGCCGATTGCAACTTCTCGCCAAGGTATTTGCCTTCTTCACTATCTCTGGGCTTCTCGCTCAAACGCTCATATTCAGGATTAATGTAAAGCTTCCTCGAAACTGCTGGATTCAACTCAACTCGCCACACACCTCGTGTTTTTTTCGCAATCAGATCAGGCGACACATAACGAGCGGCCGAATTGCCCATCGAGTAATCAATTCGGGGATCAATCTGTCCGAGTACCGTCAAAGCTTCATCCAGTTCCCCCTGGGACAAACCCAAGCCACGCTTTATAGCCACAAAATCGCGCGCGCCCAACGCTTCAAGATGATTTGCAACGATACTTAGCGCATTATCTCTACCTGCTCCCAATTCAACCGCGCCCTCGATAAGGAGGCGCAAACGATCACCCAGGCTTTTAGCGGCAACGCCGACAGGATCGAACGATTGAACCATCTTAATCGCAAATCCGATTTCATCGAGCTCCAATTCGTCGAGCTCCGACAGCCCTGATTTCGATAACCCTGATTTCGACAATATGGTCGCAATTTCCGACCGTGTCGCGCGCAAATATCCAGTATCATCAATCGATTGAATAACGGCTTCAACAATGAGCGCGTCACGCTTGGATAAACGTGTCATTCGCGCCTGCCATAGCAAATGATCTGTCAACGATTCTGGTACTGAAACGCGCGCGTCAAAATCCATCTCAGCCCCATCTGATGGTGCGCTGAAATTCGTTATCGGAGTATCAAACTCTTCTTGCCAATCATTGTCACCATCACTGGGCTCGGTAGCAGCAGACATCGAGTCCAAATCCAGCTCGTTATCTTTACCCAAATCGTCATTGGACGCGGACTCTGATTCATCCGCTGGGTCATTTTTTTGCTCAGTTCCAACATCGACTAATGAATCTTCAAGCAAAGGATTTTCAGTGATGGCCTCTTGAATTTCGTGCAGGAGGTCCGGCAGGGATAATTGCAACAGCCTGATCGACTGCTGCAATTGCGGCGTCATTTTAAGTGACTGACCTAACCTGACTTCAAGTGACTGCTTCACAGCAACTTATAACTGACTGTTGCCGATTGTAACTTCATCACCAGGTGGTGCTGCCCCTTTCGGGCCAACAAAAAGAACTTGTGAGAGTCATAATCTAAAGTTAGACCCCAGGTAAACTTCTCGCACACCTTTGTGCCCTAATATTTCCGCAGCGGTTCCCTGAGCAAGCACTTTACCATCGCTCAGTATGCACGCCCGATCACAAATATCGAGCGTCTCGCGCACATTGTGATCGGTAATAAGAATACCAATACCGGAGCTACGCAAATAATCAATAATCTGCTGAATATCGCCAACCGAAATTGGATCAATACCTGCAAATGGCTCGTCCAAAAGAATAAAGTAAGGTTGCAAGGCTAATGCTCTGGCTATTTCAACACGCCGTCGCTCACCACCCGATAGCGAGATGCCCACAGAGTCTCGCTTATGGCCAATACTAAATTCCTCAAGCAAACGCTCAACTCGGCGACGACGTTCGAGTTGCGTCAATTCCGGTTGAGCTTCGAGCACAGCCATCAAATTTTGTTCAACGGTGAGTTTTCGAAAAACAGACGCTTCCTGAGGTAAATAGCCAATACCCAGGCGGGCGCGCTCGTGCATGGGCAGATGACCGATCTCGTGACCATCCAATAAGATTCGACCACCATCGCGCCGCTCCAAACCAACGATCATGTAAAAGGTGGTTGTCTTGCCTGCTCCATTGGGCCCCAACAGACCCACCACCTCACCGTTTTCGACACTGACGTCAACCTTGTCGACAACGCGTAAACCGCGATAGCTTTTAGTAAGCCCTTTGGTCTCGAGTACGCTCATGTTTTGTGTCTCACTGACAAACTCACCGCTCCCTCATTCTACAACTCCTTACTCAGTGGCTGGTACAGCCACTCCGGAATCGTCATTTATTTCGTCAAGCGCTTGCTCGGCTTTGCCCAATAATCCCTCTTCGTCTGCAACTACTGCAGGTTTTTTCTGAGGCATAAGAATTATCCGTGAGCGGCCATCGTTAGTACGTTGCACTGCTGCTCCAACGGCAGCGGCAACTTTGTCTACGGCCGCTTTGGCATCATCTTCTACGCTCTTTGTGGCTTCTGCCGCCACCTCTGACTTTGGCTCAGATTCTGGCATGATTTCGGGCACAGGCTCTTCAAATACCGGTCGAGATCTTGTGAGCGCAGGCGCTGTACCATCCTTCCCTGCTGTAGCGATTTGAGCACCGCGCTGGCCACCTTTAATCGATAGCTTATCGGTTTCCATATTGTAAACAATATTTTCACCACGCGCGGTATTGAACCCCTGAGTGAGCTCTGCACCCTGAAGCAAGGTCAGTGTGTTCTCCACCAGGTTATAAATAATTTCATCGCCGATACCTACGGTATCAGTGTCCTTGCCATCCTGCTGCGTTTTAAATCTAGCAGGGTTGCCCCACGCATTTGCCGTCGTCGGATTCCCGTCCTTGTCGTAATATGCCACCAATTTATCGGCGAAAATCAACAAGGTGCCTTGCTCCACCGTAACATTACCTATATAGGTTCGAACACCCGTTTTAAAATCAAATTCTATATCGTCCGCGTAAATTTGCGCCGGCTCATCACTATCAACACTCAGCGAAAATGTCGTTTGCGAAACCGCGCCAAGCACACAAAATATAAATATTCGAATCATGAGTACCTCCATTCTTTTCTTAAATGACAAACCTGCCTGTTCTGCCCCGGCAGATTTAAAGCATCATACAGACCGTTAAAAATTCATTGCTTGCGCTGATTCATCCAGCAAAATGCGCAAACGTCGTGCTTGTACTGTACTGCCAGATCCCTGTTCACCAGAGCCTTGCTGGATCACCACATTACCCGTCAATAGTAACTCGTCACCATCGGATGATAACCAACCGGAGTCCGCATTGGTACGCCTGGGTGCCGAATCGTCAAAGTATTCGACAACGTAGGGTTTGTCCAGCAGTGCCGTACCATCATGGGGGAAATGTGCCATGCGTTCCGCCTCTAAAACATAGCTCCGCTCCCCGTTCTCATCGAACCCGGTTGCGGTAAAATTCTCGATGTAATAGTCAGGCTCGAGAGTCTGCTCTACTTGCTCAATGACGTCAGACTCGCCAGCGATTTCCGTCTGCAACCAAATGCCCATTAACCCTACCAGGCAAAATAACGCCAGATAGATATAATTCTCAGTGGATTTTATTGGCGCCATATCCCCTCAACAACTATCATGCAAAGGCCTCTAAACAAGGTATGGCTCAATCATATCGTTATACGTGCCATGCGCTATCATCAACATGTCGCACACATTACGTACCGCACCCTGACCACCACCCGCGCTTGTCTGCCAATCCGCCAACTGTTTAACCACCGCATGTCCGTTCGGTACGGTAATGGCCAAGCCGCACTGTCGCATAACACACAAGTCGATCACATCGTCCCCAACAAAAGCCGCTTGCGAAGCTTTTATACCCAGCTTCTTTAACAGCCCACTAAAAGCCACCCGTTTATCTTTTTGGCCTTGGTAAAAGTGCTTCACCCCGAGTTCTTCCATGCGATGAGCAACTGCGGGCGAATTTCTGGCTGTAATAATAGCGACGTCAATCCCACTGGCCTGAAGCATCTTGATGCCGTGCCCATCGAGTGCATTAAACACCTTTATTTCTTCACCTGATTCTGTCAGTCGAATACACCCATCGGTTAATACGCCATCAACATCCAGCAGCAATAGTTCGATCGAACAAGCCTTCTCCAATACCGTATCAGACAACTCAAAATCCTTTCCCCATAACATTTTCATTTAAACGATTCCTGCCCTGAACATATCCTGCATATTGATCGCGCCTACTGGTTTGTCGTCTTGTAAAACGACGATCTGCTGAATCTTATTATCACGCATGAGTGAAACCAGCTCAGCAGCGAGAACTCCGGCGGCCGTCGTCACTGGTGATTGCGTCATCACTTCAGACACAGGAGTAGATTTCAGATTGATGTCTTGATCCAAGATACGCCTTAAATCACCATCGGTAAATATTCCAACAAGCCGCCCATTTGAATCGACAACCGAGGTCATACCCATACCAATACGGCTCATCTCTATTATCGCAGCCTTTATTGATTCGGTTGCCGCTATCACGGGAACATTATCTTCAATACGCATAATGTCCTCGACATAAACCAACAATCGTCTGCCGAGCACCCCCCCCGGGTGGGAGCGAGCAAAATCCTGCTCATCAACTCCTCTTGCTTGCAATACTGCGATAGCAAGTGCATCGCCCATCGCAAGCGCAGCCGTAGTGCTCGCGGTCGGTGCTAAATTCATCGGGCAGGCTTCACGGGCAACACTGGCGTCCAAAACTGCATCGGCCTGTTTGGCCATACTGGACGCCATATTGCCAGTAATCACCAGTAGCTTGACGCCGATACGTTTCAAAATGGGTAGCAAAGTGAGGATCTCCGGCGTTTCACCGGAATTTGAAATCGCTATGATTAAGTCCTGTGGTGTAATCATCCCTAAATCGCCATGACTGGCCTCGCCCGGGTGCACGAAGAAAGCGGGGGTACCCGTACTTGCCAGCGTCGCGGCCAACTTCCCCGCAATGTGGCCAGACTTACCCATACCTACCACCACCACTCTGCCCGCGCAGGCAAGCACCAACTTACAAGCGAGAGAAAATTCCGGGCCAAGCTTTTGCCGGGTATCTTTCAAAGCCTGCACTTCGGTATCAAATACTTCTGCCGCGATTGCAATAAAATTTTTACTGGATTCAGTCATATCTTAAAAACCCCGGATGTGCAGCGCGCAATCTCTTTCACCGGATCATATGCCCCACAATCAAATGCCCCATATAAGCTACGTATATAAACAAGAGTATAGCGCCTTCGATCCTACACACTCTGCGCCCGGTATACGCAAAAATGATTAACACGATGGATAAAATAAAGACCATAGGGAAGTCACGACTCAAGGCTTCACTATTCACCTGGGTTCTCGATACCAACGCGGTAATGCCCAAAACCGCGAGCGCATTAAAAACATTGGAGCCCACAATATTGCCCAGCACCATATCGGGTGAGTTATTTCTAACTCCCGCAATACAAGCCGCCAACTCGGGCAAACTGGTACCCAAAGCAATCACTGTCAAGCCTATCATCAAGTCACTGACACCAAGAAAATGCGCAATTTCGACCGCGCCCCAAACCAGCAATCTAGACGAGCCGATCAAGATCGCAATACTGAGCACACACCATACGAATTCAGTAAAAACCGTATGGTGCTCATCTGGAACTGGCATCTCACCTTCTAAGTCCGGATCACGAAGACGAGCGACCAGCGCCAGATATCCAGCCAAACAGCTCATTAAAATTACGCCGTCCAAGAAGCTCAACCAACCGTCAGCACTCAACAACCATGCTAATCCAGTAGCAAGCAACATCCTGGGAAGGCTATGTTTGAGAACCCGCGCTCTAACCACTAACGGCATTAATAGCGAACTGACGCCAATCACCAAAGCGATGTTGGTTATGTTCGAGCCGATTGCATTGCCCACTGCGAGATTGCCATTACCTTCGATCGCAGCCATCGCGGACACAAACATTTCTGGTGCCGAAGTGCCGAACCCAATAATAATCACGCCGATAACAAACGGTGATATACCCAATTTGGTAGCAATTTGCGACGCGTTAAACACCAGCTTGTGCGCGCTCCACATCAACAAAGCAAAGCCGACAAGCAATGCCAGCGGGGGTAGTAATATAGACACTAGTGCTCCTGTATCTCCTGTATCTCTTGTATCTCTTGTCGTAACGGACGCGGAGTTTCGATTTACTCTTTTAACGTTGGCGTCACTTAATAAGCGTAAGTATCCAACAGACGGCAGCTATTTGACAGCTTTACGGCGCACGCGATCCAAAGATGCACTAAATTTAACAATATTACCCTGGTGCTCCTTCAACACGGTTTGCGGAGCTCGCGCCACATTACGATTCATTAGCAACATGGCCCGATAGCGCCATTGCCATTTACAATGCGAGAAATACTGATACAGTCCCGACCATCTAGTGTAGTGTCGTAATTTACTAAAGGTACAAACCATGAAGCGTTTGATTAGCGCCATAATTTTTCTGGGCTGGGCCTCTGCCGGCAGCGCCGAAATGGCCGCGCCAGATGTCGTCGTACGTACGACTATCGATACAGTCCTTGCCAGTCTTTCCAGCAATAGGGATCAGTACCTGCTCGACAAGAGTCAATTATTTGAGATGGTTGATCAAGTTATCATGCCGCACATCGATCTCGAACGAACTTACCGGCTCGTTTTAGGCAGCCACTCACGATCACTATCGCCGGAAAAACAAACTGAATTTAATACTGAATTCAAGAATCTGTTACTTCGCACCTATGGAACTGCGTTTTATGATTACACCGACCAGCAAATCACCATAAAACCGTTCGAAAACACCGATAACGAAGACCGCGTAACCGTATACGCAGAACTTGTTCGCACAGACGCACCCAACGTCGTTCTGGAGTTCAAAATGACCAACCGCGGCCTACCTTCGTGGAAAGTCTACGATTTGGTCACCGAAGGTGTTAGCCTGATTAGTAACTACCGCTCGCAATACGATGGAATTATTTCGCGTAACGGCATCGATGCCTTAATCGCGCAGCTGGCGGACAAAAATAAAGAGGCATCCACTACCCAGTAATCGGGCTGTTCGATCGGTTTCCTGTGTAGCGAAACGCTCCACTTCGCGCAAGTAAAACGCTATGACTATTCCAGCCATTTCAATTCAGGCGTTGTGCAAAAACTATGGCCCTGTGCAGGCACTAAAGAATATTAATCTAAAAATTGCGCAAGGAGAATTTTTTGGGTTGCTTGGCCCAAATGGTGCTGGCAAATCGACATTAATCAATACCCTTGCAGGCTTAACCCGCCCAACATCGGGAACGCTTGAGGTTATGAGCCACAACGTAATTTCCGACTATCTGGCAGCACGCGCGCATCTAGGCGTAGTTCCGCAAGAAATAGTATTTGACCCGTTTTTTTCAGTACGTGAAGCCTTGGTGTTCCAGTCTGGATATTATGGTCTGACTACAAACGACAGCTGGATAGATGAACTTCTAATCACTTTAAAGCTGACCGAAAAGGCTAACGCCAATATGCGTGCGCTGTCGGGCGGCATGAAGCGTCGAGTGCTTATTGCTCAAGCCTTGGTACACAAGCCACCGGTGGTGGTGCTTGACGAACCCACAGCCGGTGTCGATGTAGAGTTACGCAAAAGCCTTTGGCGATTCGTTAACGCTCTACACAATGATGGCCATACGATCGTATTAACGACGCATTATCTGGAAGAAGCTGAAGCCTTGTGCGATCGCATTGCCATTATCGATCACGGTGAGTTAATCGCACTGGAAAGCAAACGAGAGCTCATGCGTCGCGGCCTCGGGCAAAAACTTAAAGTATCCAGCAATAGTCCACTACCGGATGTGCCAGCAAACCTGCAGAGCAAAATTGTCAACCTCAGCAGCCATCAACTGGAACTTCGTTTACACCGCGAGCACGACTCAGTAATGAATATTCTGGATCAACTCAAAGCTGCAGGTTTCCAAATTGATGATCTAGGAGTAGAGACCGATAGTTTGGAAGACATTTTTGTTCAGTTAACGAGTGAGCAGGCGAACTAGTGCTCCTTCAATATAATATTGAGAGAGCACTAGTATGATTGGATGCTATACGCTGTTCAGAAAAGAAATGGCCCGATTTGGCAAAGTTTGGTTTCAAACAGTGCTGTCGCCTATCGTCACCGCAATGCTTTACCTGATGATTTTCTCGCAGATACTGGAAGGCCGTATCGAGGTATTTGAAGGCGTAGGTTATACCGAATTCCTCATCCCCGGTTTGCTCATGATGACGGTTATTCAAAATGCCTTTGCCAACTCTTCTTCCAGCCTGGTCCAATCAAAAACTCTGGGAAACCTTATTTTTATACTGATGGCTCCCATATCAACCTTGCAAATATTTCTTGCCTACACGGCCGCAGCGGTCGCTCGCGGACTTATGGTCGGGCTTGGCGTACTGCTGATCGGATTATTCTATGTAAAAGTGCCCGTGCATAACTTTGGCATTATTTTGCTTTTTGCTATTTGCTCGAGTGCCGTATTGGGCGCTTTAGGCATTATTGCCGGAATCTGGGCAGATAAATTTGACCAGATGGCCGCCTTTCAGAATTTTATAATTGTGCCGCTGTCTTTTTTGAGTGGCGTGTTTTACTCCATCCATTCCCTGCAAGGCGTTTGGCATACGCTCAGTCGCTTTAACCCCTTCTTATATATGATCGATGGTTTTCGGTACGGCTTTTTCGGAGTCTCCGACGTGCCACTGGGAACCAGTCTGACGGTGGTTTTCGTCTCTCTAATTGTATTAAGCGCCGTCTCTTGCTGGATGATCCATACGGGCTACAAATTGCGGCAGTAAAACGCAAGCCACTCTAACCCGTATTCGTTCAAACTGTTATAATTCAGACTATCTCAACGGCGGCTAAATTTTGTCCGATAGAAACAAGATACATCAAAATGACTACTCCAGAGCAAATACAAGATTGGATCGAACAAGGCTTGGCTGACTCCAACGCAAAAGTGACCGGGGATGGTCACCATTTTGAGGCGTTAATTTTGTGCGCCGATTTCGCGGGTAAAAGCAGTATTCAACGACACCAAATGGTATACGCAGCGTTGGGCGACCGAATGAAATCCGAAATCCACGCGCTTTCCATGAAAACGATGACTGCCGAAGAAATGCAAGACCGCTAATAACCGTCGCCCGCTGATGTGCAGGAGTGCTTGCCGCGCTTGACCCAAGTGCTCTTGATTTAAGCACCTTTGCTCCGAGCATCCTTGACCTAAGTACCTTGAAAATCTGACAATACACCACATAGTATATATAACCTCCAATTCCGGTAAAGGCCGGCCAATAACCATGGTTCAAGAAACAATTAAAAAGACCCTTGAAGATAACGAAATAGTACTTTTCATGAAGGGCACGCGAGATTTTCCACAGTGTGGTTTTTCCGGTCGCGCGGTGCAAATTCTTGGTGCCTGTGGTGCTGAGTACGAATCTGTCGACGTGCTAGCCGATGAGCAAGTACGTGAGGGCATAAAGCAGTTCTCAAACTGGCCAACCGTTCCGCAGCTTTACGTTAAAGGCAATTTCATTGGTGGTAGCGATATTATGATGGAAATGTATCAGAGTGGAGAGTTGCAACAAATTCTCGGAGATCAAGCAGGTACCTAGTGTTCTTTCAATATCGTATTGAAGGAACACCGGATGGAATAAGCGCTTCCTTTTCAGGGCCCACTTACAGACTTAATACGCGCCATGGATAAGCTTATCGTCACCGGCAACGGCCCACTCAATGGCGAGGTGCACATTGGCGGTGCAAAAAACGCAGTATTACCTATCTTAATCTCGTCATTGCTGGTCGATGGCAAATTAAAGATATCCAACGTTCCGCACTTGCACGATATAACCACTACGGTCAGTCTGCTTGGGCAGCTTGGTGTTCAATTCCAGATCGATGAACGTATGGCGGTGGAAGCGGACGCCCGTGAAGTAAATCGAATTCGCGCACCGTACGACCTGGTAAAAACCATGCGCGCCTCGATTTTAGTGCTCGGCCCACTGCTTACCCGATTTGGCGAGGCCGAAGTCTCACTGCCTGGCGGCTGCGCGATCGGGTCTCGACCCGTAAATTTGCACATTAAAGGCCTTGAGTTGATGGGCGCAGACATCAATATTGAAGATGGGTATATCAAAGCCAAGGCTACCCGTTTGACGGGTGCCCGAATTTTTATGGATTTAGTATCGGTAACCGGAACTGAAAACCTGATGATGGCGGCAACCTTGGCCGATGGTATAACCACCATAGAAAATGCCGCTCGCGAACCTGAAGTCACGGACCTTGCGAATTGCCTTAATGCGATGGGTGCAAAAGTTTCTGATGCCGGTACAGATGTCATTACCATCGAGGGAGTGGATCGATTGCACGATGCCGAGCATCGCGCAATATCAGACCGAATTGAAACGGGCACCTATCTGGTCGCGGGCGCAGTAACCCGTGGGCGGGTAAAATGCAAACATACAGACCCAACGATACTTGATGCTGTGTTAGACAAATTACGCGAAGCGGGTGCAACTATTGAAGTTGGAGAGAACTGGATAGATCTGGATATGAAGGGTAAGAGACCAAAAGCGGTGGATATTCGCACCGCCCCATACCCTGGCTTTCCAACCGATATGCAAGCGCAGTTCGTACTGTTAAATGCCGTCGCTGACGGCACCACTACGGTCGTCGAGACTATTTTCGAGAATCGCTTCATGCATGTTCAGGAACTGCAACGCATGGGTGCAGACATCCAGCTTAACGGAAATACTGCCGTCATTACCGGTAAATCATCGCTGAGCGGCGCACCAGTCATGGCGACCGATTTGCGAGCCTCCGCGTGTCTGGTGCTGGCGGGATTGATCGCAGACTCGCCGGTGACCATTGACCGTATTTATCACATCGATCGTGGTTACGACTGTATCGAAGAAAAACTCTCTCAACTGGGCGCATCTATCAGGCGCGTGGCGGGCCATGTATGGGCCAGGGAGCAACAAGAGAACGCAGCAGCTTAGGCTCAACAGACCGCATGTATAAGCCCCTACCAAAGATATAAATCCAATGATTACCATTGCCCTGTCAAAAGGCCGAATATACAAGCAATCTTTGCCGTTGCTCGCAGCCGCTGGGGTTGAGCCGACCGAAGATCCTGAAACCAGCCGAAAACTGATACTCGATACTACGCAAGCGTCGGTAAAGCTGGTTGTTATTAGAGCCACCGACGTGCCAACCTACGTACAATTTGGTGCCGCAGATATCGGCTTTGTTGGAAAAGACACACTAATGGAACACAGTAGCCACGGCATCAGCGAGATGTTGGATTTGGGTATTAGTCGTTGCCGTTTGTCCGTTGCGTACCCGGCCGATGCTAAAAATAATGGCAAACGACAATTAAAAATAGCGACTAAATACGTGAACATCGCAAATCGCTACTTCGCTACCAAAGGCATACAAACCGAAATCATAAAATTGTACGGCTCTATGGAATTGGCACCTTTAGTTGGACTCGCCGACTGCATCGTCGACCTGGTCGAAACCGGCAATACGCTCAAGGCCAACAATATGGTCGAAGGCGAAGTCATTGCGAATATTTCTTGCCGTTTGATTGCCAATAATGCCGCACTGAAAACACGCCACAGCTCGATCAACGAACTGGTGGAAAAAATAGGCGCCGCAGTGAATAACTCGGCCAAATAGCATGACCGCGTTGACCCAACTCGCAGCAGACTCCGATAGTTTCGCCGAGGATTTAAATCGCCTTCTGGAACGAGACGAACAAACCGCTATAAGCCTTGTGGCGGGCGTTGATAGTATTATTCACTCCGTTCGCGACAATGGCGATGAGGTTTTGCTTGAATGCGTAAGAAAATGGGATAACTTTGACGCCACCATCGACCAACTGATTATAAGCCCAAGCGAATGCCAAACTGCTTGGGAAACACTACCCGAGGAGCAACAATCAGCCTTACAAACTGCCGCAGATCGAATTCGGGCTTTCCATGAGAAACAGTTGGCTACTTCATGGGACTTTAACGACTCTGATGGTAATCGGCTCGGGCAAAAAGTAACACCGATCAAGCGCGTGGGGCTCTATGTTCCGGGCGGCAAGGCCAGCTATCCCTCCAGTGTGTTGATGAATGCTATTCCTGCGAATGTGGCGGGCGTACAAGAGCTCATCATGGTTAGCCCGACACCCAACGGCGTAATTAATCCGATGGTTTTGGCGGCTGCCCATCTTGGTGGTGTCGACAATATTTTTCGTGTTGGCGGTGCACACGCCATTGCGGCACTGGCCTGGGGTACTGAAACGATACCGGCCGTCGATAAAATTGTTGGTCCGGGCAATGCCTATGTTACTGAGGCTAAAAGACAAGTATTCGGCAAGGTTGGCATCGACATGCTTGCTGGCCCGTCTGAAGTGCTGGTGGTTTTCGACGAAACTGCCAATACCGACTGGGTCGCCATGGATTTGCTCGCGCAGGCCGAGCACGACGAACAGGCGCAGAGTATTGCGATAACAGACACTGTAAAGCGCGCCCAAGAATTACAGGCATCTATCGATCGTCTGCTACCAGACATGCCAAGAGCGGAAATCATCAAACGATCGCTTAAAGAAAATGGCGCTATTATCATCGCAGACAAGGATGAATTCGCCAGCTTATGCGACCAAATAGCGGCTGAACATCTGGAATTAATGACTGAAAATGCGGCGGCGCTCGCAGAACAAGTTAATAATGCTGGCGCTATCTTTATCGGCCCCTATAGTGCTGAATCGTTAGGCGACTACTGCGCCGGGCCAAACCACGTATTGCCAACATCCGGTGCAGCAAGATTCAGCTCGCCGTTGGGAGTCTACGATTTTCAGAGACGCAGCAGCATTATCGAATGCTCACCGCAAGGCAGCGCCAAACTCGCAGAAGTCGCCGAAACTCTTGCCCGCTCGGAATCGCTGGAAGCCCACGCGCAATCGGCGAGCCTAAGAAGACAACAAGATAAAAATACCGACTGATTACCATTCTAGTGTAGTGTATTAAACAATCGTATGTATCAGCCACGCAACCACTCGATTTTATTATTGTCATGAGTAACAGAACCGCAAACGTCGAACGAACTACCAATGAAACACAAATTTGTGTTGAGGTGAATCTTGATGGCGACGGTCAGTCAGATTTATCAACAGGTGTACCGTTTCTTGACCACATGATTGACCAAATTGCTCGCCATGGATTGATCGACATTTCCATCAGCGCAAAAGGTGACCTGGAGATCGATGACCATCACACGGTTGAAGATATCGGCATCACTCTGGGGCAGGCGATAAGCAAAGCGGTCGGCGATAAACGGGGTATTCGACGGTACGGGCACGCCTACGTACCGCTGGATGAGGCGCTATCACGTGTAGTGATCGATTTTTCCGGACGGCCCGGCTTAATCTACCCAGTTGAGTATCCACGCGCCCGCATTGGTGGGTTTGATGTTGATCTACTGTCTGAGTTTTTTCACGGCTTCTGCAACCATGCCCTGATAACTCTGCACATCGACAGTCTCCGTGGCGAGAATTCACACCATATTGCTGAAACCATCTTTAAGGCATTTGGCCGCGCCTTGCGGATGGCACTCGAAGTTGACCCCAGAATTGGCGACAGCATACCTTCGACTAAAGGAAGCCTTTAGTGGGCTTTATGAAAAGCCGTTATCGAGTTTCTGGCGGGTTCCAATTAGTGTAGTGATTACTATCGTCGATCTGGGCATGGGAAACTTGCACTCTGTCAAAAACGCACTGAGCAACGTGGCACCCGGACAAACGGCGGTAGTAACTGCAGACCCGCAGCAAATATTGGACGCTGAACGTGTTGTTCTGCCGGGCCAAGGGGCCATCGGAACCTGGTTTCGGGCCTATGAAAGGCTCAATTTATCTGCGGCTATCAACGATGCTATCAACAACAAACCACTACTCGGAATCTGCATCGGCCAACAAGCGATGTTCCAAAGTAGCGATGAAGATGGCGGAGTCAATGGCTTTGGACTTTTTGATGGCAAAGTTAGACACTTCAGCGAATTTCACAAGCCTGATCGGCAAACCTCTGTGCAACCCCGCGGCAAGCTAAAAATACCGCACATGGGTTGGAACCAGGTCAGTCAAACACAGCCGCACCCATTGTGGGACGGGATTGCAGATCAAACACGATTCTACTTTGTGCATAGCTATTGCGCTAATGCTGAGAACCCTGCTGATGTGTTTGGCGTGACCGATTACGGCCACAAATTCACTGCGGCCGTGGGCAGACAAAACGTCTTCGCCGTACAATTCCACCCTGAAAAAAGTCAACATGCGGGTTTACAGTTGCTTCGCAATTTTACAGAATGGGACGGCTCGGTTCAGTAAACTCTCTTTTTTGGCAAACCACTATCATTTAATAACCTATTTAGTAATCTGAGATGTTTCATTTTCTAACCTCCGTGCTATGATTTTAATCCCCGCTATTGATATTAAAGACGGTAAATGCGTCCGCCTACGCCAAGGCAAAATGGACGACACTACCGTATTCAGCGACAACCCTGTTGATATGGCCGATCGATGGGCTGACGCCGGTGCCACACGCCTGCACCTGGTTGACCTGGATGGTGCGGTGCACGGAAAACCCAAAAATGCTGGACTGGTGCATAAAATTGTCGAGCGCCACCCCGATATTTCGGTGCAACTCGGTGGTGGTATACGCGACGAGGAAACCGTCGAGGCGTATCTGGACGCAGGGGTTCAGTACATTATTATTGGTACCCGA
>JABJKL010000136.1 GCA_018660405.1 Pseudomonadota bacterium
GGCAAGCTTAAAAAGAAAATTGCAATCGGCGCCATCAGCCATCGCGCATTGCAGGTTGAAACCGCTGATGAAGTGGCCGGAGATATTCGAGAAGCACTCAAGTACATTGACGCCGAGCATCTAGCCTTATCTTCGGATTGCGGCTTTGGTCGGCAAGGGGTTCCCAGACCAATTGCGTTCCATAAGGCATCGGCGCTGGCACAGGGAGCCAATATTGTGCGTCGCGAACTAGGCGCTGAGGAAACTCGTGTCCGGGCTGCTGATCCTGCCCTGCAAATAGATATTTAGGGACTTGTCCTGAAGTAGAAAGCGTACTGCGCTGGCATTCGGTTTGTGGTGTATTAAAGATGAGTAAGCCTCATTTGGGATCTAATTATCTGCTTGATGCATACCCAAGGAAAGACTGGGCAGGGCATTCTGATATGGGAGGAGTTGCCCGGTTTTGGCTGCACAAACACGACAGCTTCCGCTCTTTAGGGGGACGCCTTAAAGGCCTTTCCGCAGGTTTTCTTGACAATAAAAAAGACCTGCGAGAAATGCACTCGAAATTCCTTTATCCGCTCAACGAGTATATTTCCAACTTACATGGCCATCATTCCATCGAGGACCAGCATTATTTTCCGCTTTTCAGACGCTTGGAGCCGCGCCTTAAGAAGGGTTTTACTCTTTTAGAGGGTGATCATGATGTGGTACATGAAACGATTACTAAAATCGTTAAAGACTGGCAAAACATAGCCAATAGAAAGAATGACCCACAATTTGATTCTAAGGTGATGACTGTCGGGTTCGCTGAAATCGTCCGAGACTTTATTGTCAAAGTCGACATTCACCTGACTGATGAAGAGGACCTGGTTATCCCGGTTCTTTTAAAGCACAAGGACCGATCGCTTTAAATAAAGCACGATCATCGCCAAGTCTTTTCACTCACCTCCTTGCGCACCCCCTTGAGAAGTAGACTGGGCTGCTATTGCTGCGTCACAAACAAATGGCACGAGTTCGGTTTCATCGGCAAGGCGCCTCCATACCGTACTGCTGGAATAAGGCTCTGTGAGGAAGCCTGGGTCTTCAATCGTATATTCAGCGGTTAAATGTAATCCGTCATCGCTCACGGTATAACGCTCAGTGAACTTTTTTTGATGACTGGACGGAATGTCTGTGCCGACACCGTTTTGATCAAAGTCCGAAGCCAGCCCAGCGGCAAGATCGGGGAATCCGGTAGACTCTATGACAATCGTATTGTCCTCAACTCGCGCCACGGCCGTACCATACACCCCGGTAGACTCGACTTCCGAAGGTTGGCCATCGAGACGCACGGTTCGAAGAATCTCGAAATATTCGTGCTGCAGATTTAACTCTTCGCCCATCACCTTTATTTCATACAGGTAAGGCACGTAGAGTAAAGAAGGGAGGTGGGGTGGTATGCAACGCAGGGCCGATGTGTCTAATGGATTAAACGCAGTCCTGGCATCCAGCCCCGCCTGATTGAGCGGCAACGGTGAATCTGCATTGATATGTGGATTCGGATCAGTTTCGTATCCCCAAATACCCTTAAATCTATCCAGTCCGGTGGTACCAGCAACCGCTATCGCTTCCGACAACCCGCCTTCTGGCACCAGCGTATTAGGCCGCCACGAATAGCTGTTACCGTTTGGCATAGTAAAATCAAGACCCAGTATCAAGGTCTTACCCTCCACACGACTTGGCATGCCGGCGACGGTAATCGTCTCACCGATTATGAAATCTTCCTGGTTGAGCCCCATCCGCTCAATCATCGGAACAGCGTGAGTCTCTATGTCCCACGTGACGATTTCGCCGTTTTCACCTTCGACATCTACGGTAAGAAAAGAATGCGGGCTACGTATTCTGGCACTGGTTAAGGTACCCGTAACCATTGCCTGTCCTTCCGGAATATAATGCACTCGAAAGGAGTGGTGAGCATTGGCACAAATTGGCGCGACAAACATAAGGCACGCAAGAATTCTGATTTTGATCTTCATGTCTTCCTCCGAGTCGATAAGATTCAATCTGCTTCTACTTGCAGACACAATATACTAGCTGATGCCGGTTGGCACCATTTCTCATTGTTAGAAAAGACCGGTAATCCGTCCGTCTTTATCTATATCAATACTTTCCGCCGCTGGCACCCTAGGCAAGCCTGGCATGGTCAACAAGTCACCGCAGATGCAAACGATAAATTCTGCGCCCGCCGCCAGTCGAACTTCCCGAATGTTAACGACGTGACCGCTGGGAGCAATGCGTAACTCGGGATCAGTCGAAAACGAGTAGGGTGTCTTGGCAATACAAACAGGGTATTCACCATAACCATCTCCCTGCAGCTGTTTGATCTGGTTTCGTATGCGAGTATTTGCGGTGATCTCACTGGCGCCATAAATATTAACGGCAACCTTCTCAATTTTACTCCATAGCGGATCGGTGTCTTGGTACAGGAACTGTACGTCAGATGGAGACGATTCGATCAGTTCAACCACTTTGTGCGCCAAATCCTCAGCACCAGCGGCGCCATCGGCCCAGTGGGTAGCAACAGATACGGACGCACCATGGTGGGCCATCTTGGTCTTGATAAGATCAATTTCTTTATCCGTATCGCTGCTAAACCGATTGATGCAGATAATGCAGGACAAACCAAAATGGGTACGTACGTTATTAACATGTCGCACCAGATTGTCCATACCTTTTTCCAGCGCATTGAGGTTTTCAGTTTCCAGTTCACCCTTGAGAGCACCACCCTGAAACTTGAGTGCCCGGATGGTCGCAACAACAACGGCTACATCTGGTCTCAGACCGCTCTTGCGGCACTTGATATTGATAAATTTCTCGGCACCCAGGTCTGCACCAAAGCCGGCCTCGGTCACCACATAGTCCGCCAGTTTCATCGCCCCCTGGGTGGCAATAACCGAGTTACAACCGTGGGCAATATTTGCAAACGGACCACCGTGAATAATCGCCGGGTTATTCTCTAAAGTTTGTACAAGATTTGGAGAGATAGCCTGTTTTAGCAGAGCTGCCATTGCACCGTGCACCTTAAGGTCCCTTGCAGTAATGGGTTCTTGCTTGCGCGTATAACCGACAACAATATTGCCGAGCCGTTTCTTCAGGTCAGTAATTGAAGTGGCAAGGCACAAAATTGCCATCACCTCGGATGCAACGACGATATCAAACCGGTCCTGTCTCGGCATACTGTTTATCGTGCCGCCAAGCCCAATGACAACCTCACGTAAGGCGCGGTCGTTAACATCCAGAACGCGCCGCCAGGTGATCCGCCGCGGATCGAAACCTAGCTCGTTGGAGTGGTGCATATGGTTATCTATAACCGCAGCAAGCAAGTTATTGGCCAATGCTATGGCATTGAAATCCCCCGTGAAGTGTAGATTAATGTCTTCCATGGGAACGACCTGCGCATAGCCACCACCGGCGGCGCCGCCTTTCATTCCGAAGACTGGACCGAGCGAGGGCTCTCGCAAGCAGATCACAGTGTTTTTTCCTATGTGGTTCAAGGCATCACCCAACCCAACCGTGGTTGTGGTCTTACCTTCTCCGGCAGGGGTCGGGGTGACAGCAGTAACCAGAATCAGCTTCGCATTATCACGTTCGGGCAGATCAGCCAGGTAAGACAGTGATATCTTGGCCTTGTAATTGCCATATAGTTCCAGATGCTCGGCGTCGATTCCAAGGCGAGACCTTGCCACGGAGGCGATGGGCTCCATTTTGGCGTCTTGCGCAATACTGATGTCGGACATGATGGGGTGCTAAGGGTCAGGTTAAAGAGTCGGGTTAGTTGATCATCGTCAGTAAATGCACTGGTGTTATTCAGTATCTGAAGGGCTAACAGAGAAGCTGACTCAATTCATCCGCTTTATCTGTCTTCTCCCATGGTAGATCAAGATCGCTCCTGCCGAAGTGACCGTATGCCGCTGTGGCTTTATATATTGGCCGTAACAAATCAAGCATTTCAATAATCCCCTTGGGTCGCAAGTCAAACACTTCGCCAACGGCTGCACTAAGTTTTGCCTGATCTACCTTTCCGGTACCGAAAGTATCGATGGTGATCGATGTCGGTCTGGCAACACCGATCGCGTAGGAAACCTGCACCTCGCACTTGTCTGCAAGCCCTGCAGCAACGATATTTTTCGCAACATAGCGTGCGGCGTAAGCTGCAGATCGATCTACTTTGGATGGATCCTTACCCGAAAATGCTCCACCACCATGACGTGCCATTCCACCGTAAGTGTCGACGATGATTTTTCGACCAGTGAGTCCGCAGTCGCCCATTGGCCCACCGACAACAAATCGACCGGTAGGATTGATGTGATACTGGGTATCTTCTGTTAGCCAGTTTCCCGGCAATACCGGTTTAATTATTTCTTCCATGATCGCTTCACGGAGTTCCTTGTTACTGACGTCAGGCGCATGCTGAGTGGACAAAACAACGGCGTTAATTCCCGTCGGCTTATCATCCTCGTAAGTAAACGTCACCTGGCTCTTTGCATCCGGACGCAGCCACGAAAGTGTTCCGTCTTTGCGCACATCAGACTGTTTTTTCACCAGGCGATGTGCGTAATCGATCGGTGCTGGCATCAAGGTATCGGTTTCGTTACAGGCGTAACCGAACATCAAGCCCTGGTCACCGGCGCCCTGCTCTTTGTCGTCCCCTTCCCCTTCATTCACACCTTGTGCAATATCTGGAGACTGCTTGTCGAGCGCAACCAGCACGGCACAACTGTCGGCGTCAAACCCCATCTCGGACGAGGTGTAGCCGATATCCCTGATTTTGTCTCTAACCACCTGGGTGTAGTCGACATTAGCGGTTGTTGTAATCTCGCCCGCAACAACGGCCATACCTGTTGTGATCATGGTTTCGCACGCGACCCGACTGTGCGGATCCACTTCAAACATCGCATCAAGTATTGAATCTGATATCTGATCGGCCATTTTGTCAGGATGACCTTCTGACACGGACTCGGATGTAAATAAATAGGTGTTACTCATCGTGTTACTCCAATAATAAGCCCTCATTAGGGCATAGATAGTGAATAGTTGGACCTGCGGCTGGCTTAGTTTCCCCGAAAACTGATGGTTTCGTGCATCCATTTTGCGGATTTTATAAAGCCTCCGAAGCTAAACATATGTACTCCGATAATATTATGACCAGGATGCATCGCACAATGCTGTGCGAGCGCTTCGAGTTGTTTGCCTGGGTCGGTATGCATCGCAAGCTTTGCGGCCTTCATGCCCATTTCGCTCAACGCCCGCCAACTCGTGCTGACGCCGCAAATTTTCGCATAACGCATTAACTTGAACATATCGGTCGGACCCGCCATACCCACATATACCGGAATGCCCGGCGCATTACGCCCAAGATCGGAGCAAAACTGTATGATGCGCTTGGGTACGAATGAAAATTGGGTCAAGACTGACGCATCAAGCCCGTTACTATCAGCGAGAACAAGCTTCTCTCCAAGCGCGTCTATAAGCTTCTGCTGTGGAATTCTCGGATGCCCTTCCGGGTACCCGGCAATCGAAACTTCCTGTATGCCATTGGCCGGGAGGATTTCACTGCGAAGCACGTCCAGCGTATCGAAATATGGGCCGGCTGGTTCATCAATGTCACCTGCGATCAGTAAAACTCGCTTTATACCTGCTTCATTGACGGCGCTGGACAGGAATTCCTTCAACACCTCTTCGGACGTAACACGCCTTGCCGCTATATGCGGTACCGGATTAAAGCCAGCATTTCTTAACCGCTTCAATATATCGAGGTTTGACATCAGATCCCGTTTCGCCAATAGCGGCACATAAACACTCATCGCATGCGGTAAAAACTCGCTGCCAGGAACAATGCTTCCA
>JABJKL010000047.1 GCA_018660405.1 Pseudomonadota bacterium
ATTGAGCATAATCTTGATGTCATTAAAACCGCTGATTGGATTATCGATCTTGGCCCTGAAGGTGGCGACGGTGGCGGACAAATCATCGCTTCTGGTACGCCAGAAGAAGTAGCTCAAAACGAGAAATCACATACGGGTGAGTATTTGCGACCGGTGCTGCAACAGTATTTGAAACGCAATGCTGCCAGCTAATTGTTGCTTATACGTTGAACCAAATCGATTCCTGGCGAAATACCTCTCCTCAACCAATCTCCCACTCTGAAAGTAGCGACATTGCTGCAATTCATACGTATAATTTCGACCCCATCTTGAACCTAGGAATCTTCGACAAACATGGATCAAACGCGAACATCAACGCACATTGCAAAAAAATCAAAACCAGTGATTCCTGGAGAAAAACTCCGCGGTGCAGACAAGGTGGCGCGTATTCCAGTAAAGGTAGAACCCACTGTTAAGCCGCTGCAAAAACCCGACTGGATTCGCGTGCGGCTGCCGTTGGGTGGTCAAGTAGAGAAACTCAAAGCTACGCTACGCGAAAACCGCTTGCATACCGTCTGCGAAGAAGCATCCTGCCCTAACCTTCCGGAGTGCTTCGGCCACGGCACGGCCACCTTCATGATCATGGGTGACATCTGCACACGACGCTGCCCGTTTTGCGATGTTGCACATGGCCGTCCCCTGGCTCTGGATAAAGATGAACCCAGGCATTTAGCCAATACGATTCGTCAGATGGATCTTAAATATGTTGTGGTCACTTCGGTAGATCGCGATGATTTACGCGATGGTGGCGCTGGTCATTTTGTCGATTGTATACAAGCGATTAGAAGCGAATCGCCGCAAACCGCTATCGAAATTCTGGTGCCCGATTTTCGCGGCCGCATGGATATTGCGCTAGAGATAATGCAAAAAGCACCACCGGATGTTTTTAACCATAATCTGGAAACAGTATCCGAGCTATACCAAATGGTTCGGCCGGGCTCGGATTACCAGTGGTCGCTGAATTTAATCAAACAATTTAAAACCATGCACCCCAAAATCCGGACCAAGTCTGGACTGATGTTAGGCGTGGGGGAGACGATTGATCAGATCAAGCAGGTCTTGCGTGACCTAAAAGAACATCGTTGCGACATGATTACACTTGGGCAGTATTTGCAGCCCAGCCTAAATCACCTTGCCATCGATCGATTCGTGCACCCGGACGAGTTTGATGAATTGCGTATTTTCGGCGAACAGCTAGGTTTTAGTAATATCGCCTCTGGACCTATGGTCCGATCGTCCTACCATGCTGACCAGCAAGCGGCAGGCGTTGCGGTAAAATAAAAATGCGTGACGATCGAAATTCCGTAACATCCAGGCACACGCAAAATTCTGAAATGGCAACACAGTGAACTCGCTCACCAGGAAAAATGTAAGCCGACAATTGCTCGAAGCCAACGACATTGACGAGCAGGAAACCAAAGAGTGGCTGGAAGCAATGGACGAAGTCATTCGGGAAGAAGGCCCGGAGCGCGGACATTTTATTCTTGAGCAATTAATTGCCAGGGCCAGAGAGTCTGGAGCTCGCCTCCCCTATCGGCTGACCACGGCCTATATAAACACGATCCCGACATCCGAACAGCCTGTCATGCCGGGTGACCCGGAAATCGAATGGCGCATACGCTCAATCGTTCGTTGGAACGCAGCTGCTATGGTATTGCGCGCGAACAAGCTTAGCAGTGAATACGGGGGGCACATCGCCAGCTATGCGTCGGCCGCGACACTTTATGACGTCGGGTACAATCATTTTTGGCGCGCACCCACTAAAAACCATGGCGGTGATCTGGTCTTTGTTCAAGGCCATTCGGCACCCGGCATCTATTCGCGTGCATTCCTGTTAGACCGGCTAAGCGAAGCACAGCTCGATAAATTTCGCCAGGAAGTCGATGGTGATGGGCTGTCCTCTTACCCCCACCCATGGTTGATGCCCGATTTTTGGCAGTTCCCTACAGTATCAATGGGGCTAGGACCCATTATGGCTATTTATCAAGCACGCTTTCTAAAGTACATGACGTACCGCGAACTTCTCCCTACTCAGGATCGAAATGTTTGGGCCTTCATGGGCGATGGCGAAATGGATGAGCCCGAATCTCTTGGGGCGATTGGCCTGGCTGGTCGCGAAAAACTCGATAACCTGGTGTTTGTTATTAATTGCAATTTGCAAAGACTCGATGGCCCGGTTCGCGGCAACGGCAAAATCATTCAAGAACTTGAGTCAAACTTTCGCGGCGCTGGTTGGAATGTTATTAAGGTGATATGGGGCTCTTATTGGGACCCGTTGCTCTCCAAAGACGCTAATGGCATCCTGAAAAAAGTAATGGAAGAAACCGTTGATGGCGAATATCAAAACTATAAATCCAAAGATGGAGCCTTTGTTCGTGAAAAATTCTTCGGCAAACACCCTGAACTGAAAGAGCTGGTCGCCCACATGTCAGATGAAGAAGTTTGGCGATTAAACCGGGGCGGACACGACCCGCACAAAGTGTATGCGGCGTATCATGCTGCGATGAAGCATAAAGGTCAGCCAACTGTGATTCTGGCCAAGACCATTAAAGGCTACGGTATGGGCCAAGCAGGACAAGGCCTGAACACTACCCACCAAGCAAAAAAAATGGGCCTCGAATCACTAAAAGGATTCCGCGATAAATTTCGCATACCGATTAGCGATGAAGATATCGAGAGCGTACCGTACTACAAACCAGACGCAGACAGCCCCGAAATCAAATACATGCGCGAACAGCGTGACAATCTAGGAGGCTTCTTGCCCGCACGTCGTCGCGAAGCTGCAGCTCTGGAAATCCCTCCGTTAGATACCTTCAGTAAACTGCTCGAAGGCACTGGCGATCGTGAAATCTCCACCACTATGGCGTTTGTGCGAATTTTAACCACCTTGGTGCGAGACAAAAACATTGGCCATCGCGTCGTGCCGATTGTGCCGGATGAAGCACGCACCTTTGGCATGGAGGGCTTGTTCAGACAAATAGGTATCTGGTCATCTGTCGGGCAGCTATACGAGCCTGAAGATGCTGATCAATTAATGTACTACCGTGAAGATCAAAAAGGACAGGTACTTGAGGAAGGCATTAATGAAGCTGGCGCATTCTCGTCCTGGATTGCGGCAGCAACGTCGTATACCAATCACAATGAACAAATGATTCCGTTCTATATTTATTATTCCATGTTTGGCTTTCAGCGTGTTGGCGACTTGGCCTGGTGCGCTGGCGATATGCAAGCGCGTGGATTTTTGCTAGGGGGTACAGCCGGGCGAACCACTTTGGCCGGTGAGGGTTTACAGCATCAGGATGGTCACTCTCATTTAATGGCATCGACCATTCCAAACTGTATATCTTACGACCCAAGCTTTGCATTCGAACTCGCCGTGATCATTCATGACGGCATGCGTCGTATGTTTGTTGCCCAAGAGAATGTTTTCTATTACATCTCAGTGATGAACGAGAATTACAGTCATCCAACCATGCCGAAGGATGTGGAAGACGGTATTCTCAAAGGCCTGTACAAACTTTCTAGTAGTGAGCTATCCAACAGTAAACCAGGCGGTGGAGAAACCCCAGAAGTACAATTAATGGGCTGCGGCACCATTCTTCGAGAATGTATGGCCGCCGCTGAAATCCTCGAAAACGATTATGGTGTAGCAGCCAACATTTGGAGCGCTACCAGTTTTAACGAATTACGTCGAGACGGCTTATCTATTCAACGTTGGAACACCTTGCATCCGGAAAGTGATGCAAAAATTCCATACATCACGCAATGTCTTGAGGGTGCCAAAGGACCCGTTATCGCGGCAACGGATTACATGAAAATCTACGCAGATCAGGTACGTGAGTTCATCCCCAATTCCTTCTACGTATTGGGAACAGATGGTTTCGGCCGTAGTGATTCAAGAGCACAGTTGCGTAAATATTTCGAAGTTGATGCTCCGAATATCGTTATTGCTGCGCTTAAGTCATTATGCAACGAAGGTGAAATGGATGCTGCTATCATCACCAAAGCTATTAAAAAACTGGGTATCGACCCTGATCGTGCAGATCCGGCGACTGCCTAGTGCATTGATAGAACATATCTAAAATTCTCTATAACTGAAACTTTAAAAGACGGAATTATAAGCAGTGCTAAGATTTATCGAAGTAGAAACACCCGATGACGAACGGTTCAGAAGTGCTGAAATTGTTAGTGTTGAAGTATTTGAAGGCGACACGGTAAGCACTGGTGATGTTTTGTTTGTTGTGAAAAAGGACAAAGAGACTCACGAATTACCCGCTCCTTTCGATGGGCGAGTTGCCGAGTTTATTGCGCAAAAGGGCGACCGCATATCCACACGCACACCCTTGCTACTGCTTGAAACCGAAGTTGGGGAAATCGTAACAGAAACTCAAGAACCCGATGCACAACCCGAGCCGGACCCCGCCCCTCCACATAGCGAACAAAACGAGGTGATCGCCGATGATATAATCATCAATCTTGGCTCAGATGACGCACCCATACAGCCTGACGAATCGAAATTAGAGATAGAGATAGAAAAAGAGAAAGAACAAGAGGAAGTCACTACTGTAAACGGCATAATCTTGAAAGTTCCCAATATCGGTGAAGCGGAAGATGTAGAAGTCATCGAAATTCTGGTGGCCATTGGCGACATCGTATCGATGGATAATCCCCTGATCACTCTCGAAACGGACAAAGCCAGCATGGATATTCCGGCAAACGATACCGGTGAAGTAGCAGAAATACTTGTCAATGTCGGCGATAAAGTATCACAAGGCAGCGCGATTATTCGTCTGTCGAAACCAGATGCAGCCCAAAATGACACGCCTCAAGTTGAAGCGCCTGTAGCTGAACCCGAAGGCGAATCCAAAGCTGAACCCAAAGTTGAATCCGAGACTGTTTCTGAATCTACTCCTGAGCTTGAACCTGAACTGACGATTGATTCACCCACAGCAACCGAAACAGCTTCCACCAAAATGGTCAACGTCCCCAATATTGGTGGAAGTACCGACGTGGAGATCATTGAGATTCTGGTTAACGTCGGCGACCACGTATTTATCGAGGATAGCCTGGTCACATTAGAATCAGACAAGGCATCCATGGACATTCCCAGCCCTACAGACGGAATCGTAGAAGAGATTCTGGTGGTTACTGGCGACACGGTTTCAGAAGGCTCCGAGATCGTCATCCTGTCAACTGCTAGCGATGTAAACAACTCTAATACAAATAGTATTATGAATGATGAAATAGAAA
>JABJKL010000086.1 GCA_018660405.1 Pseudomonadota bacterium
CTCTAAGAGGTGCTTGCATGCATTTGTCCAAAACCCTCTGCTCAGCGCCTTCACGTTGTTTGATATCGCGCAATAGCTGCCCAAATTTTGTTCGTGCCTCCTCATCTATACGAATAAAGCGCCATGGCCGCAGCATGCCATGGTCCGGTGTGCGCAAAGCTGCTTGCACAATAGTTTCCCATTGCTCATCGCTGGGGCCGGGGTCAGTGAGTTTCGGGCTGGAAACCCTTCCGGTCAAATTTTCGATCGCATCCATTGTCTAATGCATACTCTATTGTTAAAAGCTTTTGATGAGAAAAGACCGCTTACGGGCTGAATAATTAGAGCCACAGTATAGCCAAGGTGGCAAGAAATTGATCACACGATTAGACAAATCCAATGTGCGTATTCCGCAACTGTCTACTCAGCAGGCAGGCACACAATAACTTTCGCTCCACCCAAAGTGGAATCACTAATCTCAACGCTACCTCCGTAGCCAGCAACAACCGCCGAAACAGTCGCTAAACCGATGCCATGGCCGACGGTTCTGCTGTCTGCTCGAACCCCACGTTGCATAACCTTCTCACGCTGTTGCTCAGGAATCCCGGAGCCATCGTCTTCGACCACAAGGCACACACTGCGCGAGGTCCTCTCAGGCTCTCCACCCATGGCGCTGGCAGTAATCCGGACAACAGAATTGCAGTGCTTGCTGGCGTTGTCCAGCAAATTACCCAGAATTTCAAGCAGATCGCCTTTCTCGCCAAAGAATTTCAGACTACCACCATCAAGTCCTGAAGCCACTTGAGTTTGAAAATCGATATCCCGCTCGGCATATACCTTGCCCAACGAGCGAATAATACGCGCCAGCTCCGGAGCTAATTCAACGGGTTCGGTAAACATACGTCGTCCCATGCTTGATGCCCGCTGGAGCTGATGATCTATGATCTCTTGCATACTATCGAGCTGTTTGTTTGCCTCACTTGATTTGGCTAGCTTTGTTGATTCATCCAGCAACCCACGCATAACCGCCAGCGGTGTTTTTAAACTGTGCGCCAGATCACCCAAAACATCCTTCTGGTATTCTCGTTGACGAGCCTCATGATCAATAAAGCGATTGATTCGGTTAGACAACGGCAGCAGCTCTCTAGGGTAGTCCGAATTGAGCGCGTGCCGTGCGCCCGTTTCTACTTCACCTAACTCGGATGCCACCCGCCGTAACGGTATTAGTGCCCAAAAAAGTAATAAGCCTTGCATCAGTAATAACGCGATCGCCAGCCCACCCAACCAAATCCACAATACACGTCGATAAGCATTAATCTGCTCCGCATAGGGCGCTCGATCTTCCGCTACCAGCAAAGATAGTGTGGTGATTCCACCAGACTCGATTTCCCATTCAATATCCAGCCCCATTGCCACTAATACGACCTGATCGAACTCCTGGTTAGCCGGCATCAGGTTATCGTAATACCGAAAATCACCCGGCAGCGAACTGAATACCGGCATCGCCCGACCGCCCAGGGAAGGCGATCGCCACTCCAGACTGCCACCGCGACCCCGAATTTCAGCGTAAAGGCCAGAATCCAGCTGGCTATAGCGCGATTCTGGAAGAACACCTGGCAGCAGTACCCCTGCTTGGGTAACTTCCATGGCTGCCATCAAACCAAATAATTTACTCTGTAATCCGCTATATATACTCTCGTCGAGACTTTCCTGAAAAGCGCGTTCCAAAATAACGCCTGCAGCACCGAGAAAAAAAGCCAGTAGCACGCCCGCCGCAATCAATAGCCGATTGCGTAATGAACCGTTCAAGAATTGCGTTCCAGATTGAATCGGTAGCCCCTGCCACGCAGGGTTTCGATCGGTTGCAGATCGGCATTCGGATCTAGTTTTTTACGCAAACGGCGGATAAACACCTCAATAGTATTGCTGTCGCGATCTGCATCCTCTTCGTAAATATGCTCAACCAGTTCCATTTTGGAGAGCACCCGACCGGTGTTGAGCATCATGTATGACAGTAAACGATATTCGTAGGCGGTTAAGTCAACATTCTTGTCGTTCAGTTTGACCGTTTGGCTGGTGGTATCTATTTCCATCGGACCACAGCAAAGTACACTCTGCGCCAAACCAACGGAACGGCGTAACAACACCTTGACGCGGGCGACCAACTCTTCAATATGAAAGGGTTTTGTCAAATAGTCATCCGCCCCGGACTCAAGGCCTTCGACTTTGTCTTGCCAACGGTCGCGCGCGGTTAAAATCAACACTGGAAAGCCCAAATTCTCAGCCCTCCATTGCTTAATGACTTCTATCCCATTTATACCCGGCAAGCCGATATCCACAATAGCCATATTAATTGGGTATTCTCGACCGCGATAAACGGCATCTTCCCCCTCGGCAGACACATCCACTACATAGCCTTCGGAGCGCAGTCGCGCGGCAATCTGTTCTTGCAGGGTAAGTTCGTCCTCAACCACTAGCAGGCGCATAAGGACAGCTCGAGTGCTTCTTCAACATAATATTGCCTAATCAGCGTGCTGCGAAGCATTTGACCGTTAGGCGGGCCTCGCAGGCAATGGCTAGCCATTGCCAAGAGGCTCAACAACGCGGACGAGTGCTTCGCAGAACGCCCGAAGGGAGTAAACCAGATGATCCAATCCGGCGTTGTAGTCCTTGAAAAGGACTCGCCATTCTCTTCGGACTGCGCCTTGTCTTGAACCATCTGGTTTACTCTGATTAGACAATATTATATTGAAGGAGCACTAGCATTCGTGAATGAGCATTTGAAGTAAAATCAGACCCAGCGACTGGTGAAAGAAGCACTATAGGCAAATCGGGCATGAAAGCCGAATGCTAGTCTCTCACGATAACGGTGCGGACCATTCCTTCCTTAAATAGCTTCACCCGATAACCCGCCTCATTGGAACCTAATGGGCGTACATCAATCACACGACCACCACCAATACGACGCATTGCAATCTGAGCGGCCTGCTTGCTCGACATTAGTTCTCGAGTAATCAAAGAGCGCTCTTGAGGATTGACCAACCTTAAGTTCTGATTCGAACTTTGCGCATCCGTTTGGTTAGGCATAAGCAGACATCCACACACCAACAAACCCGCGAGCACAGTACTTGACAGCAGCGCCCGTCGAATTTCGTACAACTTATTCATTGCGCAAATAGTCATAAGACCCTAAATTATATACCAATTCAGCAATAAAACTCTATCGAACTGGCGCTAACGAACCGGCACTACGCTAACAGCTACTTTAATTTCGTCACCTGGACGAGTGTTCATTTGGGTGTGATAAATCGCACCGTTATAGCTATAGCTCACATCGTAAGCCACTATTCGTTCTTCGCGATGCTGTTTTCGGGTTACTTCGCAACGCTCTACATTGCGGTAGCTCGTCTGGCTGGAAGCTCTATTGTCGTGCTTTATATCGTTACCAATCGAACCACCCAATACTGCTCCAGCAACCGTCGCCAGACCTTTACCTCTACCACTGCCAAACTGATTGCCAATAACACCACCAACGATCGCCCCTACAATATTTGGCGTTACACTATTATACCCACGACTGCCATACGAGCTATAAATGGGCTGAGACTCTACCCAACACTCTTCCACCGGCTCACTCACGCGCACTGATTCGACGATGGGCTCCACGCTAATAACTTTTGCGTAGTCAAATTCAGTTGCAGCAAATACAGAAGTGGAAAGAACACCGAATGCACTAGCTACTGCTAATAACCAACCAATCTTGCTTAAAGACGGTTTCTGTTTATTTGTGTTCATTTTGCCTCCCGGCGACACCTTGGCCAGTAAAATGGGCCAGTAAAAACAAGGTAGTTGAAAATTCCCAATGAACTTTCTATTTACACTCTATTTAACAATCTAAATACCCGTCTAATGAAGGAATTCCAGACTGTTGCAGCAAAGTCTACCCGCGAGGACTGAACACCAGCTGAATCAACGTAGCTTTTCTTCACACAACAGAGGCCTTTGCACGAGCAGGGATTTTATTTTCTGGCAAGACAAAAACGCACGGAATGAGGGATTTTATAATCGCATAAATGACCGATTGAGTACGTTTTTAACGCCGCCAGAGAACAAAATAACAATCGTGCAAAGGGCTCCTATTCGGCAAATAATTCAAGCAACTGCTCGCCGTATACATCGTAGCGCCAACCGTGCAACGGGGCTTTGTCGCGCGCACCACGTAAAATGCTTTCTACATCACGTTTGGTGGCAATTAGCGCAGACGCCATATTGGTTTTTTCGGCAACCTCATTTAGTAATTGCATCGCTTTTTTAACTTGATTCCTCTGGAAGTTATTAAACGGCCGTTCGTCCGGCCACAGCGCCTCGATCGAATGTTCTTCATTCACCCGGGTAACTTCTGAAAGGATCTGCTTGGCATTTTTTTCCAGAAATCGTGGTGCTATGTCACTAATATTCGTTAAATCTTCCATCGTTGTGGGTGATTGTGCAGCAAGTGCAACAAGCTCGGGATCCTTAATCAACCATGTGCGTGGAATATCCATTTTCTGGACTTTGCGCTCTCGCCATATAGACAGCCCCTTAAGAACATGTTGAGACCGTACGCTGAGCCGCCCGCCTTTCATACGACGCCAGGCCAATTCGGGTGGAAAGGTATAATCCTCTATCGTATAGAGCTCACTTACCGCCTCCTCGTACCAGGGCAAGCGACCGTTTTGCTCTAATTCAACTATCAAACTGTCTCGCAACTCACCCAGGAACTCCACGTCTTCCATGGCATAGGTTAATTGTGCAGTCGAAAGAGGTCGCTTCGACCAATCGGTACGCGCCTGGCTGGCAGCCACTTCATTACCCAAACGCTCTTTCACAATGGCAGCATAAGCGATCTGCATATTGCTGCCACAAAACGCTGCAGCCATCTGTGTATCGAATACATTACTCGGCAATACACCCAAAGACTGGAACAACACTTCAAAGTCTTGCCGGGAAGAATGCAATATAACCGGTGCATCATGTTCAGAAATAAGTTCCGCCAGGGCCGACAAGTCATCAATGGCTAATACGTCGATGGCACAATCGCGTTCGTCCGTTGCCAGTTGAACCAGACAAAGCTTTGCGTAATAGGTGCGCTCACGCAGGAATTCTGTATCCAAAGCCAACCACGGCCGGGTTTTGGCGTAGTCACAATAAGCTTGTAAATCTTTTTTATTATTTATTATATGCGCAGACATGCAATCAAAAACCCAATGACCCCTTCCAAGACGCTTGGTATTATCGCACAGCAGTAGCTAGTATGTTGATCCGCTGTCCCAGTAAAGTTGGACATAACTAACCCCACCGTATTAATGCAGGACAATGAACATAATGTCTCAAATCAGTACTATTTTTTCCATTGCCGTATTCCGTGAAAAGGCACAAAACCTGGTCGCGTCAAACCAGCTTATGATGATGTGCCTGCTTGCTGCCATTGGGGCTGGCTTCATTAATCGGGAGCTGAGCGCCGAAAATGGTGCATCACTATTGTTGGCCGCTGCTGAGAGTGTGTTGTATTCCGGGTTTGTTTTTATCGTTTTAGCTCTGCATCGAAAACCAGAACGCTTTGTGCAAACAATCAGCGCCATACTGGGCACAAACGCCATCATTCAACTGATTGCCCTTCCCTTATTTGCCACCAGTGGGCAAATTACGGCCGACCTGGGAGAAACCAGCGGCACTATATTATTCGCCCTGTTACTGGTGGGTGCATGGAGCTTCGCGGTGTCAGTATCCGTGCTCAAGGAAGCATTGGAGGTGCGCCTCGCCCCAGCCGTTCTTACTACACTGGCGTGTCAAATGGCTACCCTTATAATCCTGGTAATGCTATTTCCTGAACTCACAGCAGATGTTGAAGCGACGACCTCGAGCTAAGTAAGCGATATCTATAAATTACGTAACACAGATCGCTAAATTGCAACTACATATTTTAGGCATCTGCGGCACCTTTATGGGTGGCGTTGCGCGCCTCGCCAAAGAGCTCGGCCATACCGTAAGCGGAACCGACACGAACCCCTACCCGCCGATGAGCACGCAGTTAGAGGCGCTAAACGTCCAGTTATTTGAAGGCTATTCGCCTGATAATATCCCCGAACATACGGATATTGTGGTGGTCGGCAACACGATCTCGCGCGGCAATCCGGAACTTGAGGCCGTATTAAGCAAACGCATGCGATACACCTCCGGCGCACAATGGTTATCTGAAAATGTATTGCATAACCGTTGGGTTCTGGCAGTCGCTGGCACGCATGGTAAAACGACCACCTTTCCCAGGGTGGCTGACGTCATAGGCTTTTGCCGTCGGGAACAAGCGGTGCAGGTCTCCGAGGAAATCGTCAAGATCCAGCGTGATTTTGGGAATCGTTCGGACAGGCGAAATGCACGGTTGAAATATACGATAGAGGCGCACGGGGTGGATTGGTTTAAGAACGAGTTGCATGAGCGCCTGGGATGGCAACTGGAAGCAACTCGTGATTTTTCCTTTGAGTCCACGACGGACCGTTACGGATGGAGCGAGGATGCCGATGGCAAATGGGCTTATGGGCTTTTTGTGGAGGGCGGACGGTTGAGGGATGCCGGGCAGGCCTTGGAAAAAACGGCGATGCGCGAAATTGCCGCTGAAATCCCTTGCGAATTTCGTCTCACCGCAAACCAAAATTTGGTCATTGCCCGCGTTTCGGTCGA
>JABJKL010000037.1 GCA_018660405.1 Pseudomonadota bacterium
CAGATTTTGCAGTACCGGCTGCATGTGCTTTACACCGCCTGGCTGATAGACAAGTATCAGGAATACAATCGAGAGGTGCGCAAGGAAATTGCTGCCATCAAATCCGCTACACCTGGTATCTTGCAGGACGTTGTTTACAGGGCTATGCACTTGCACGGCAGTTTAGGCATGTCTGATGAAACTCCGTTGGTAACAATGTGGGCAAATATTCCGGAACTTGGTGTAGTTGACGGACCCTCTGAGGTGCATAAGCTTACCGTGGCAAAGACAGTATTGCGTGAATACGAAGCCGCGCCTGGGCTATTTCCGACCTATCACACGCCGACTCAGCGCGAAGCAGCGCTGCGCAAATATGGTCATTTCCTTAACGAATGATAAAAGATTATGTTGAGAGTAGTTTTCAGCTTGATCCCTGCTAATATTTTTGTGAGGAAGTAAACTTTTCAAAATCGTGACCCTTAAAAATAATAAACCCTAACACTAGAAACACGAGGTAATTCACCATGGATCAAAAGAAAAAGCCTGACTTTGACGTTATCAGCGTTGGTGCCGGCTTCGCCGGACTGGCCTTGGTCCACCATTTGCGCGACGTCGGAATGACCATCCGGGTTTTTGATCGCGCTTCAGATATCGGTGGCACCTGGTCCTGGAACCGCTATCCAGGCGCGATGACCGACAGCGAAAGCTATTACTACTGCCTGATGTTCTCGAAGGAACTTCTGCAGGAATGGAAGTGGACTCAGCGCTACCCAGATTGGAAAGAAACCCTCTCCTACATGCACTTCGTGGCAGACCGCTGCGATATGATGCCGCACATTCAACTCAACACGGAAATTGTCGCGGCGGAATATCAGAAGGACGAGGGTATTTGGAAAGTCACCACGGCCAGTGGTGAACCCTTTACCTGTAAGTATTTTATCAGCAGCATGGGTATGATTTCACATCCCGTGAAGCCCCAGCTCAAGGGCTTGGACAAATTCAAAGGACCAATTTTCCATTCATCACGCTGGCCCGAGGGGCTTAAATATAAAGGCAAGCGGATTGGTATCATCGGTGCCGGTGCAAGCACGGTGCAGATGGTGCCGGCCATGGCGGAAGACGCTGCAGAGATCACCGTGTTTCATCGCACCTCCAATTACATTCTTCCGGCAATGCAAAAACCCATGACCCCGGAGTGGGAAAAAGAAATCAAGGACAACTACGACGAGATCGTCGACATGTGCCGCAATCATGGATTTGGGATGGCATTCGGCACTGCGAATGGCCGCATGGCTATGGAAACCTCGCCGGAAGAGTGCGAGCGAATCTTTGAAGAAAACTGGAACGGCAGTTTCCGCTGGGTGTTTGAAACCTTCGATGATCTTCTGGGCTCACCGGAGGCCAATCGCATGGCTTCAGAGTTTATCATTCGCAAGATGCGCGAGCGCATCGAAAATCCTGAAGTCGCCGAGATTCTTGTTCCGAAGGCGGATGATTATCCACTGTTTGCAAAACGGCCACCACTCGATCACGGCTATCTCGAAGCCTTTAGTCGCGACAATGTGCATGTGGTAGATATCAAGAATCGCGAACCGCTAACGGAGATAACAGAGACTGGTATTCGTACTGTAGAGAATCACTATGAGTTTGACATCATCGTATTGGCCACCGGCTTTCAGGCGTACACCGGTGCGCTAGAAGCATTTCCGATTCGCGGTGAGTCTGGTGTCAGCTTGCGTGACAAATGGCAGGATCAGTCGCAGTCAATTATGGGTGTCTGCATTGCTGATTACCCAAACCTGTTTACTATTACGGGCCCGCAGGCACCCTTTGCGAATTTGCCTACATCAATCGGACAAAACGCAGTGTGGATCGCCAACTGCATTAGCATGATGGAGTCCAAAGGTTTCGATGTCTTTAAACCCCGCAAAGATGCAGAAGAAAAGTGGTCGGCCGCCGTTGCCGATATCCACGGTCAGACCTTGATGGCCCGTGGTGACGAAGTCCATTCATGGATGATGGGCGCCAATCTCGAACACAAAAAGCCCCGCGTGCTGATCTACTTCGGCGGTGCAAACAACTATTATGACGAGCTGGACCGGTCGGCCGAGCAGGGATATCCCGAACTGGAATTTGAAAAGTTTAGCGCCTAACGAGCCCAACACTTAGCTGGAGAAACAACTATGAATAGAAGCAGAAGAATCTACTCTAGGGAAACTGTAGGTCTGAGAACAGCAGGTATTGCGCTTTTCCTGGGTCTTACAGCAGTTGCGCCCGCCGCCATTTCAGACAAGGCAAACCTAACTCGCTTCGGGCCTGAGACTTACGAACTCGTGCAGGGAAAACCGACTACCTATTCTTCTGAATTTAAGGCTATCGACGGCCCAGCTAAATTGGTACTGCAAGTCGCGGGCATCGACAGAGCGTGGGTCAAAGTCAATGGCCGCGATGTTGTAGAGGCTCAGAACTTGAGCGATAACGGAGAGGTTATCATTGATTTGGAACTTACGAGGGAGAACACGATTGAAGTGACAGTGCCCGGTATACCAGAAGGCGAACTCGGCGTACGCGTGACCCAAACGGCCGAGGGCGATCTCGGGCTTCTGCGACAAGGCTATTTCGGACTAAACACTACCGACATAGAACGGCAACGCACCCTATATGACACCATGGGCTTTATTGGCGAAATCTATCCGGCAGGTCCGGAGACAAGCACCACGTTTGCACAATCGCTCGGGTTTCCGGATGACTACCTCATCTACGTTTCACTGCATAGCCTGGAAGATCCGCCCGCACAGCCATTCGTCGACACAGTGGAATTCCGCGGCAATTCTTATCGCGAAGAGCCACCCTATGCCAAACTAAACCACATCGGCATGACCTATGGAACCTACTCTACCACCGACCTCGATGGCGACTATGCCTATTTTCAGTCCGAGGGCATAGAATTTTTATCGGCGCCAGCTACGGCACCTAATGGTGAGCGCTTTGTGTTCATGAAAGATCAGGACGGCACCTATATAAAATTGATCGCGACTACAGAAGGAGAGGCTCCGACCCCGGGTCCTGACCTAGTACGATTGGCAAACACGAACATGAACGTGACTGACCTTGAGCGGTCGCGTGAATTTTACCGGCTACTAGGCTTTTCCGAATCTGCGCCTGGATCCCAGGCCGGCTCTGGAGATTTCGCCGCTGCCCATGGGTTTGATAAGCCAATAGAGTTCGAAGGATTGGACATCAGCCTTGGTGAAGACACCGATGGTGCGACGTTACAGTTGCGGCAGTGGAAAACTCCTTATGATGGCGAGCCACCCTATCCGCCACCGGTAAATCACCTGGGCATCGACCGGATTAATTTCTATGTGGAAGACCTGAACGCAACCATAGCAGCAATGAACGCGCTCGGTTTTGAGCCACTTGGCCCAATTGGCGGCGATTCCGGTATCGGTATTGTGTTCTTCCTTGATCCGGATGGAATCAAGGTTCAGCTCTCAGGCCCGCGTACCGAATAGTGAAAACCCAATAAGCAAGGCGAAAAAGTTAAACGTTGCCACAATCGCTACAAATAATTGCGGGATCTAGGCGACACTAAGATCGATTTGGAGTAGATAAATGGCGTCGCGAATTTCCCCCGTATTTGTAGTCTCCTTAGTATTTTTGTTTGCTTCATTTGCCGGCCACGCAATTGCCCAGGACATCGCCGACCCACATCCAGGCGAAGCACTCTACGCAAAAATCTGTGCGGATTGTCACGACCAACCATTCTATAAGGCGCCCAGCCGCACGTTTCTCAGCGCCTTGGGACCGAAAAACATTCTCGCCGTTCTAAATAATGGCGCTATGAGAGAACAGGCAAGTGCACTAACCGCTATTGAGAGGATCGCCGTTGCGGAATATCTCAGCGAGAAGTCCCTGGCCGATATGGTCGAGCCAGCCTTACCCCCAGCCTGCGACGCAGACCACAGTTTCGATTCATCACTAGTGCCTGCTTCCAGAGGATTTGGTGTCGACCTACAGAACACGCGTTTTCAGCCCGCAAAAACCGGCGGACTAACAGCCGAGAACGTCCATCGACTGGAAGTAAAATGGTCGTTCGCCTATCCCAACTCAATCCAGGCACGTTCAGAACCGGTCTACGGTGGCGGCGGGATTTACATGGGAAGCCAAGACGGCACTGTTTGGGCATTGGACGCACAAACGGGTTGCTTACGATGGACGTTTAATGCGACGGCGGAAATACGCACCGGCGTATCGATTAGCCAATGGTCCGTCGATGATTCTTCAGTCGACCCTCTGATTTTCTTCGGCGATGTGATTGCCAATGTATATGCGCTTAGTGCCAGAACCGGCAAGCTGCGTTGGAAGGTTCGGGTTGATGATCACCGCGACGCAACCATGACCGGCACTCCCTCGATTTACGCTGGGCGTTTATATGTTCCCGTTTCTTCCATGGAGGTTGTGGCTGCTGGCAACGCTGACTACGAATGCTGCACCTTTCGAGGCGCGTTGCTGTCTCTCGATGCCGCTACTGGTGAACTGCACTGGAAGTCCTACACAATCGACAAGCCCTCCGAACCCGCTGGTAAAACTATAAATGGAACAACTATTTTTGCACCTTCCGGCGCCCCCATATGGTCTAGTCCGACGATCGATAGCAAGCGCAGCCAAGTTTATGTCGGTACAGGTGAAAATTATTCATCGCCTGCTGACGGTAATTCAGATGCAATAATCGCTTTCGATTTAGAAACTGGAGAAAAAAAATGGGTTGCCCAACAGACCCAAAATGACGCATGGAATACAGCATGCTTTCTCGGTTTTCCTGGCATCGATAATTCAAACTGCCCCGAGGAAGATGGCCCCGATTACGATTTTGGCTCACACCCAATACTCGTGACTTTACCTGATGGCAGTGACATCGTAGTCGGCGGCCAAAAATCTGGCCACGCGATGGGCATTGATCCTGATACGGGTGAGACACTGTGGCGAACCGCTGTAGGCCGCGGAGGCATTCAAGGTGGCGTGCATTTTGGCATCGCGGCACAAAGCGACAGTCTCTACATACCCATTAACGATCTTAATTTTTTCAACGATGAACAGCGCTACAAATGGGAGTCGCCGGCAAAACCTGGCGTGTATTCGGTGAATGCAGGAACGGGGAAAATCATCTGGTCGGCACCTGCACCAATTGATGTCTGCAATGGTATGCCATTTTGCACCCCAGGGATCTCACAAGCTATCACTGCTATTCCTGGTGCCGTCATCGCCGGTCATCTCGACGGGCGAATTCGAATTTATTCCCGCGAAGATGGAACCGTACTGTGGGAAAAAAACTTACTGGGTAAGTACCAAACCGTATCGGGCGAGGAGGCAACTGGCGGATCATTTAGTGGTGGCGGCGTACTAATAGCGCACGGCTTAATGTACGTCAACGCAGGGTATGGGTATAACCTGCACATTCCTGGCAACGCACTGATCGTTCTCGGCCTAGCGGACGAATAAATCGACCGCCATTGAACGGTGATATCAACGAAAAACTGACTCTTTCGAAAATATTGAAACGCTTATTGTGCCGGCGAAAAATCAGTCGGATTGCGAAACTGGTTTACAACATTGGTGACGATCGGGCCGTCCTCTCGCGACTTATCCCTCATTTCATGCCAAACTGGATCACCGCCAAAAGCAGACCAAGATGATACTGCCGCTTTCCGGTCTGCGTGAGCCACTGTATAAACCAGCGTGTTCTGTGATAGCTCATCGTCATCTGGCACCCAGTAACCAACACTGGTCATCCCGTGCTTTATAAACAGATCAACTTCGCCGCCGCCAAATCTATTTAGCAAGGCTGGGAGTCGCCCCGAAGCAGTGGTATAGGTCCTAAGCTCATAAACCTTCTTTCCCTGGGCATAGCTGTTTTGCTGATACTGCAAGGCCATCCCGGCAGAAAATGCACACACAATTGCTAAAATTGTTGATAGCTTTTTATTCATGTTTTTCTCCATATATTTGCATCTTGTTACGTTGATGGGCTGAAGTCACAGCCTACAGCGAATACTGTTAGTAACTTGAACATACAATCAGATAAAAAGGGAAGCGATAAAAAAGCAGTCTTCTTCAAA
>JABJKL010000059.1 GCA_018660405.1 Pseudomonadota bacterium
AGCTACCGAAGAAAAGGCTACTGAAGAGAAAGCCACCGAAGAAAAGGCTACTGAAGAGAAAGCTCCCGAAGATGAAGTTAGCGAAGAGAGCAAAGAGGTGAAAGAATAATGGCACAGCGACCTAAATCTAAACCACGCCGCGGTGGTAACCGCCAGAGTCGTAAGAAGCGGTTTTGCAAATTTACGGCAGAGAATTTCACCCACATTGATTATAAAGATCTGGCAACCCTTAAGGGTTGTATAGGTGAAACGGGTAAAATTATTGCTAGCCGAAATTCCGGAACCAAGGCACGTTTTCAACGGCAGTTAACTACCGCGATTAAGCGTGCGCGTTATCTGGCATTGTTACCCTACACCGATAGTCACTAGGAGGCGGTATGCAAGTTATTTTGCTTGAAAAAATTAACAACCTGGGTGACCTCGGGCAGTTGGTAAACGTGAAGCCCGGCTATGCCCGCAATTACCTCGTGCCTAAAGGTAAGGCCACCCCCGCGACGGAATCAAATATTGAAGCGTTCGAAGGGCGCCGCAAGGATTTGGAAGCGGCCGCTGCCGGGAAACTAGGTAGTGCTGCAGTTCGTCGCGACACCATGCAAGATCAAAAAGTAGTCATTACCGAACGTGCCAGTGATGAAGGTAAGCTGTTTGGTTCGGTTGGTGTTCAGGAAATCGTCGATGCCATGATGGCTGCCGGTTTTGAATTGCAGAAATCTGAAGTGCGCCTACCTGATGGGCCTATTAAGACGGTAGGTGAATCAGAAGTACAAGTGTCTGTGCATGCTGAAGTGCAATTCAATATTGTTGTTGAGGTTGTTGCCGAAGCATAGTTGATAAGAAGACCAAACTTAAAGAGCGCCTTGGGAGTGATACCCTTCAAGGCGCTTTTTTTGTGCCCACTTTCAAATGATCACAAATGCCGAATTATTTTTCATTTGTGAAAAAATCAGGTGAAAGAGAGTTGAATCTAATGGCGTACTTTTAGGTGGCGAGGTATGCTTGCCGAGCCGCGTGAATTTCCTATTAGAGTAATAAAATTTTGTGATAGAACCTGTTCCGCTTAAATCTGCCGGCAGTCACAGTGACCGAAGCAGCGAGGACAATCTACGGTTGCCGCCGCAGTCGGTGGAGGCAGAACAGTCATTGTTGGGAGCTTTGCTGCTCGACAATCGCCTGATTGATCAAATTAGCAGTGAGATTGAGACCAGGGATTTTTATCGCGCGGATCATCGCAAAATATACGAGATTATTTTGGCACTGTATGAGCGCAGTGAGCCAATCGATGTTTTGACAGTATCCGAAGCGATGTCCACATCTGCCGAAGGCAGCAGTGAGAATGTAGGCAGTGACCTGGCGTATCTCGGTAGCCTTGCCAAGAACACACCGAATACCGGCAATGCCTTGCCCTATGCACGAATCGTTCGTGACCGGGCGGTACTGCGACGCTTGATCGAAACAGCTAACGATATCAGTCGCACGGCGTATAACCCGGAAGGTTTGGAAACTGATGCCGTGTTGGATCGCGCGGAGCAAGCCATTTTCGAAATCGCGCGTCAGGAATCCCGAGGTTCAGAAGGTTTTAAGGGTATAGGTCCATTATTGGCCGAATCGCTCAATCGCATCGAACAATTGTTTGAGAGTGGCGATTCGGTGACCGGTTTGCCGACCGGCTTTATTGATCTGGACGAAATGACTTCTGGTCTGCAAGAAGCTGATTTGGTGGTTGTTGCTGGTCGGCCATCTATGGGTAAAACCTCGTTTGCGATGAACCTGGTCGAACATATCGCGATCGATCAAAACAAACCGGTAGCGGTCTTTAGCATGGAGATGCCTGGTAACCAGTTGGCTACTCGTATGCTGGCGTCGCTAAGTCGCGTTGGTGCACAAAAATTGCGTAGCGGAAAATTAAACACTGAAGATTGGCCGCGTCTTACCAGTGTGGTGAATATGTTGTCGGGCAAACCTATTTACATCGATGACACGCCGGCGCTCACCGCATTAGAAATCCGTACACGCGCTCGGCGCTTGGCTTCAGAGCACGAAAATGGCCTTGGCGCGATTATGGTCGATTATCTGCAATTAATGCAGGGGGGCGAAGGCAATTCAGATAATCGGGCAACCGAAATATCTGCCATCACACGGGCGCTTAAATCTTTAGCGAAAGAATTATCCGTGCCCATCATTGTGCTTTCACAGCTGAATCGTAGTTTGGAGCAGCGACCCAATAAACGACCTATTATGTCTGACCTGCGTGAGTCAGGCGCGATTGAGCAAGATGCTGACTTGATTATTTTTATTTATCGCGATGAAGTTTATAACGAGGATTCCGAGGCCAAGGGTACCGCGGAAATTATTGTTGGTAAGCAGCGTAATGGTCCGATAGGCACTACCAGACTTACTTTTTTGGGTGAGTTTACACGCTTTGAGAATTACAGTGGGACAGGTTTCTCTGGCGGGTTTTAAAAGGCCTCTAGAAGTTAATTTCCAGCGGCCATAAATTGGCCTGATCTTTCGCCCACACTATGGCTAAACAAAAATCTGTATTCGTCTGTAATGCCTGTGGTGGAGAACACCCGAAGTGGGCGGGTCAATGTCAGAGCTGTGGCGAGTGGAATACCTTGCTGGAGCAAATTCAAGCGGCAACTGCAAAGGATGTTTCGCGCTTTAGTGGGCTTGCACCACAGCGCTCAGTTACTCAATTAAGCACGGTGAAAAGTGACAAAGTGTCTCGCGTTGAGTGCGGCATAGAGGAACTCGACCGTGTGCTGGGTGGTGGTTTGGTGCCAGGCTCGGTGGTATTGCTCGGTGGTGACCCGGGTATTGGAAAATCAACCTTGTTGTTGCAATGTGCGTCCAATTTGGTTGCGACGCTACCCACTTTGTATGTGTCTGGTGAGGAAAGCCTGCAACAAATTGCGATGCGTTCAGAGCGAATGGGCCTAAAGGATGCAGACCTTGGTTTGCTTACCGATAACAATTTAGAGCAGTTACTGGCTATCGCACAAACGCATAATCCCAAGTTGCTGATTGTCGATTCGATTCAGACTTTGTACACGGATCAATTGACGTCCGCCCCCGGCAGTGTTGCGCAAGTGCGTGAAACTGCAGCTCGTTTGGTTCGCTTTGCCAAGCAAACCGATACCACTGTCATTCTGGTTGGGCACGTGACCAAGGATGGCAGTATTGCCGGGCCACGAGTGCTTGAGCACATGGTCGATACCGTATTGTATTTTGAAGGCGAACGATCCAGTAGTTTTAGATTGATTCGAGCGATAAAAAATCGCTTTGGCGCGGTGAATGAGATTGGTGTGTTCGCTATGACCGATACTGGCTTACGTGAAGTGACGAATCCTTCGGCTATGTTCATAGAGCGACAGCAGCCCGATTCCCCTGGCAGTATCATATTGGTTGCACGTGAAGGTACCCGGCCATTGCTCGTTGAAGTGCAGGCCCTGGTAGATCAGTCTTCGCTGGGTAATCCCCGCAGAGTCAGTGTTGGACTTGATTCTTCACGGCTAGCCATGTTGCTTGCCGTGCTTAATCGCCATGCCGGACTGTCGATGTATGATCAAGACGTATTTGCCAATGTGGTGGGTGGCGTAAAAGTGCATGAACCTGCGGCAGACCTTGCCGTAGTGTTAGCGGTATTATCGAGTTTTCGAAACCGGCCAATACCATCCGATCTGGCTGTGTTTGGCGAGCTGGGATTAACGGGTGAAGTGCGTCCAGTACAGGGTGGTTTGGAGCGTATTCGTGAGGCAGAAAAATTGGGTTTTAAACGAATTATTATCCCGCAGGCGAATAAAACCGGTAGCACAAACGCAAAAATATCTGTCGAGCCGGTGTCGCATCTTTCGCAGGTGCTTGATAAAGTTTTCAGCGACTAGCAGGTTGTCCGGGAATAGAAATCATCCTTACTGACTATTCCTACCGACTATGCGGCGCCGGTGAGTTTGATGCCGTGCGTGTCCATGGCTTTATGCGCACTGCTAACAATACCTGCGGCGTCCAGGCCACAAGCCGCAAGCATATTGCTTTGAATGCCATGTTCCAGAAAAACATCAGGCAAGCCTAGATTGACGATAGGAATCACGATACTTTTGGCGGCAAGTAATTCGTTAACGCCTGAACCCGCTCCGCCTTCTACTGCGTTCTCTTCCACAGTTATCAGCAGTTTATGCCCTTCAGTTAGCTCCAGAACAAGCTTTTCATCCAATGGTTTTACAAATCGCATGTTTGCGACTGTGGCACCTAGTTCTTCAGCCGCTTTAAGTGCAGCGGGGAGCAAGGTGCCAAAGTTTAGTATGGCAATATCAGTACCTTTAACCCGAATTTCTCCGGCTCCTATCGGGATTGCCGTCATTTTGCTGATTTCTGCCACACCCGTGCCGCTACCACGTGGGTAGCGTACGCTTGATGGCCCTTGATGAATATAGGCTGTGTAAAGCATGTCGCGGCACTCTGTCTCATCGCTCGGCGCTAACACCAACATATTGGGTAGACAGCGCATGAAGGAATAATCAAAGGAGCCTGCATGAGTTGCGCCATCGGCACCCACTAATCCCGCTCGATCTATGGCAAAAGTAACATCCAGGTTCTGAATACTCACATCGTGAACTAATTGATCATAGGCCCGTTGCAGGAAACTTGAATAAATAGCTACGACTGGCTTAAGCCCTTCACAGGCGATTCCCGCGGCGAAGGTTACCGCGTGCTGTTCTGCAATACCCACGTCAAAGTAGCGTTTCGGGTGTTGTTCTGAGAATTTCACCAAGCCAGAACCTTCGCGCATGGCTGGAGTAATAGCCATGAGTTTTGTATCTTTTTCTGCCATGTCACATAGCCAGTCGCTAAATACATCTGTGTAGCTGCGCTTGCTGACAGACTTCTGCATTTCACCTGTTTTAGGGTTAAACGGGCTCACACCATGGTAGGCCAGTGGGTCACCTTCGGCGGGTTCGAAGCCCTTACCTTTCTGGGTCACAATGTGCAAAAAGCGGGGGCCATCAAGTGCTTTCAGGTTTTGCAGAGTTTTAACCAAAGCATCGATATCGTGACCATCTATCGGGCCGATGTAGTAAAACCCAAGTTCTTCGAACAAAGTGCCCGGCATCACCATACCTTTCATATGCTCTTCCCAGCGACGCGCCAGGTCTTGTACCGGCGGCACATTTTGCAACACACCTTTGGCACCTTTACGCATGCCGGTGTAGGCCTTGCCAGACAGTATCCGCGCCAGATGATTGCGCAGCGCACCTACATTCGGCGATATTGACATGTCATTGTCATTCAGAATGACCAGCAAGTTGGCGTCCATATCACCAGCGTTATTCAGGGCTTCGTAGGCCATGCCAGCGGTCAACGCACCGTCGCCAATAATAGCGACCACGTCACGCTCTTCGCCGCGACTGGCGGCGGCAACGGCCATGCCGAGTGCTGCACTGATGGATGTGCTCGAATGGCCCGCACCGAAGGTGTCGAACTCGCTTTCTGAACGCTTTAAAAAGGGTGACAAGCCATCTGGTTTGCGAATAGTGTGCAGTTGATCCCGCCGCCCAGTCAGAATTTTATGAGGATACGCCTGATGACCAATATCCCAAACGATTCGATCATTTGGAGTGTCAAATACGTAATGCAGCGCTGTCGTTAACTCTACTGTGCCGAGACCCGCGGCAAAGTGCCCACCAACGCGTGCCAACGTTTCGATCAGAAATCCGCGCAATTCTGCGCAGATTTTATACAGATCATTTTCTTCAAGTTCTCGTAATTCCGCTGGGGAATTAATTTTCGAGAGCAGGGGAAAGTTAGTGTCGGCAGATTGATGCACGGTTTTTAATAGTTAACTTAATGGTTACGTTTGACTACGTTGGCCGCTAATTCGACCAGTAGCGCATTATCGCTGAATGCCGCCAGGCTTGCTATGGCTTCGTCATGCAAGTCTTGCGCATATTGTTTGGAAGCATCGAGTCCGAGTAAGACCGGGTAGGTTAATTTGTTGAGCCCCTCGTCAGAGCCTACGGGTTTACCCAGGGTTTCGGTATCTGATTCCACATCCAGAATATCATCCACCACCTGAAACGCGAGGCCAATCTTTTCTCCATAGTTGCCAAGCGCTGTCAGCGTCGTATCGTTTGGGATATCGGCAGCACAAAGTGCCCCCATTTGCACCGCAGCCTTTATGAGCGCACTTGTTTTTGCTTTATGTATGATTTCCAAACGCGAGCGATTAACGTCAAGGTGAGTCGTGCTGTCTTCCGCTTCCAGATCCAGCATTTGCCCACCAACCATGCCCGCCGCACCTGCCGCACGCGACAGCGTTTGCGTTATCAATAATTGTTGAGAGACATTAAGCACCTCACTAGCTTCGCGGCCAAGTAGAGTATCTATTGCCTCGGTTTGTAAGGCGTCGCCAGCGAGGATGGCCGTGGCTTCGTTGTAGCGAACGTGACAGGTCGGTAGCCCGCGACGTAATTCGTCATCGTCCATCGCCGGCAGGTCATCGTGCACCAGTGAGTAAGCGTGCATCATTTCGATCGCAGCGGCAGGAAAGTCCATTACCTCCAGACTAGCTCCTGTGCAGAGACCGCCACCGTATACCAGTTGCGCGCGCATGCGTTTTCCGCCGCTCATACAGGCATAGTGCATGGCGGCTGTTAATGTGGGTGAGAGGGGCTTTTTGCTGTTTGAGAGTAGCCGTTCCAGTTTGTTCTCAACGCGCTCACGCAGTGTTGAGAGATTGGCGCTCTGTCCAGGTTTAAATGTGGATTCAGTGAGCTTGTCAGTGTTCATGGCAAGGCGTGTCTCGCAGGGAATGGTTGTTTCCTTTCCAAGAGACACAACGCAGTCCATGAGCGCTGACAAGCTCACCCATAGGGCGCTGACCTGATGCCCCGCAACCGCGTTGCAGCACTTGCCAAGGGAGCGGCCATTGGCTTCGCGCTGCGCCTTGTTGCGAAACATTAGGCCAGCGCTGAATCGCGCATTTAAACCTGGACAGAGTGCTAATCGGCATCGTCGTCGAATTCCTCTGTACTGAATAGGCCCTGATTGTCCTTGACCAGTATTTCAACTTTTTGTTCGACTGCTTGCAGGCTCTGGTGGCACTGTTTCATGAGCGCCACACCACGTTCGAAATCTTCCAGAGATTGGTCGAGTGTTTGTTCGCCACTTTCCATTCTGCGCACAAGCTTTTCCAGTTCTTGATAAGCCGTCTCAAATGGGAGCTTCGTGGGTGGTTTTTTTGTATCGGAGGCGCTCATAATTTTTTTACTATGTCGAGTGGTGCAATATTTTACATGGTTACACTACACTAGAAGTCAAAAAGTTAGTCCGTTAACGTCATCATAACCTTATAATCCGTGAAAAATTGGCGTGCGGAATTCCAAAATCAGGGTCTCTAACTCATCTGTTCGTATAGCTGTGCGTTGCGCGACACGTTGTCGCCCAAGTCCTGCATCAAGTTGAAATAAGCCAAAAAGTGTTGTGTTTTGCGGTGGGAAGCTAATGCATCCTTATTTTTATAAACCTCGTAAAAGATGAATTCGTTTTCATCGTCTTCGCTTGTCGAAATGTCGAATTGAAAACAGCCGTCTTCCAGTACTGATTTTGCAGCGTTTTCCTGCATTGCAGGTATGAGCGTTTCGGCGCAACCAGGTTTGGTTTTGACGTTGACGACAAGAACAATATTGGCCATGTATTTTCTCCTGAACAGTGGGTTTCTGAAACGATGATCCGGTATGAAAAAAGTCCTTTCTACGCGTCAAACGACAGATAGCGTTTGCTGTCTTGTAGTCGAGAGTTACGAAAGTGTTTCCTTAAGTGCCGACAGAAGAGCCGTGTAAATTGGGTTACAAAAATCAGCGACTTCTCCGTCATTTTCAGACTCAAATTTCGAACTCCATTCGACCAGCGTTCCATTGTCTGACTCCGTCAGTTTGACGACTCCGAAGTAGTTGTCTACCGCAGATTCAGCAACTGGCCCCGGGCCATCATCGATACTGTACGAAAAAGTAAATGCATCAGTATCCACCTTTGTTAATGTTTCATGGAATGCATCATTAAGCACTCGTTTTAGCGCCAATTTCATTTCCGTTCTTATTACCAACTTTAGTCACCGAAGTGATAACCTCGGGTGCCCACGACAGATCATGGAAATCTTTGATAGTGTTCCAAACGGTTGTAATTGGTGAGCTGATCTCAGTTTTGTTGTAGCAACTTCCCATAGTTTCTTCTCTACTTATGTTTAATTAAATTGAATAGGTACGATTTGAGCTAAAAACGCCAAGCTGGACTAAATTTGACCCGCTTGGGCCAAAAACCCTTACTCCGCTCGCACTCGTAAACGCCCATTACTGGCTTTGCCCAGATCTATCGTCAGCCTATTCGGGGAGCAACCATGCACTATATCATGGGCCTCAATATAAACAATCGTGGTGCCCTCTGGAATCTTTACACCACTTAGGCTGCGGGTAAACGGGTGTTCGTTTTCGTGGGGGTGCAGCAGAACCCGATCGCCCAGTATATTGCCATCGGCATCTACCACCCACCAATCGTCTGCATAATGACCCCAACCTGAATCAGCATGCGCCAGAGTCACGTTCACTGACCATTGCTTATTGTTGCTGCGCTTGAAATCTGCGGCAAGAATTTCTACATCGCCAGCTTTTGCGACGTTCAATATGATTAGGACAAGGAGGGTTGCTGTCAAAGCATGGATCTTATTTCGCTTTTTCATGGTAGCGCCTATGTCTGCTTTCTGGGGTTCCCCAGATTAATTAATATACCTTTATGCCATACAGAAAAAACTCAATTTATTGCCATCTAAATCGCGGAAATAACCTGCATAAAATCCTTCGTCTCCCCTTGGGCCTGCGGGTCCTTCATCCGTTGCTCCCAGCTCAATAGCTTTAGCGTGCAAGGTGTCTACCTGTTCAGAGGTATCAACCTTGAGAGCAACCATGACCCCGTTACCCACCGAGGCATCATTGCCATCAAATGGTTTGCTAATAGCCAGGCTGGGCTGGTCAGGTGCAACCGCCCATGCGATGAATGTGTCTGCTTCCATAAATCGTTTTGCACCGATTCCGTCAAGTAACTCATCATAAAACCTGGCGCCGCGTTCTAAATCTTTAGTGCCTATCGTTACGTATCCGATCATGTTTTTTTCCTCCGTTCGTTCAGTTAAATTTACAGTTCCTCTATGAAAGGAATATATTGAACCTTGGTGTCAGGTTAAATCGACTTAGCTTGCCTCCGCTGTGGGTTATTTAACGGGCATGAAGCGAATTCATCTATATTGGCCTTCAGAAAGGTCGCGCAATCGTACAAGAAACCGCCTAAAGGTATCGCGTCTGGAACTTGCAAACTCTTCAGATTCGCGGGTATCTCGAGCCGGGTTAGGCGATTCGTGAGGCCAGCTATATTTTCTGTTCATGAAAACAGAAACTTCTGTCTTGCCGTTACTTTCAGTCAATGTGATCATGGCCAGCCCTTCGGTTATTTCGCCCTCAGGCGTGGTCACCGGCAAGTTTATGCCAACCAGCAACCTGCCATACACCATTTTGCTTACCTCGAAAAAGTAATCTTGCCCCTCATATAATCTTAAAACTTCACCCTCTCTAACTTCGCCCTCGCCATTCGTTGGGCCTGATTCATGCACCATCGCAAGATCGTACATCCATGAGCCCAGATTTATTACGTGCTTCCACACTTCTTCTGCTGACCGGTCGATTACAATTTCGTGATGATCGGTATAGTAGTATGAATTTGACAGCTTGGTGTTAAACGAACTTGTTTCTGCCGAGCTTGGAAAGGAAACTGACAATCCAATTAATAGCCCGATAATCTTAATAGCAACTCTATTCATATACTTTAAGGTTCTTCATTTTTGTTTTCTTCAATAATAAAGTCTGCCATCGATCGTAACTTTTGCTTTTTTCGAATATTTTCGAATGGATCTATTGCAGTTGATCCAATATCGTTTTTGCGGGCTGGTAGTTCTGCCGTTTTATTATTTTGACTTGTTTTAAGTGTGCCAAAAAAGCCAGCTTCCGACGTATCCTGAAAGTTTTTGGGGTTACGAAACCGAGTGTTTATTAGTAAATAGACGATAACTCCAACGAGGAAAGCAGCCCATTTAATTACAAACGATAACCCCAGGTATTCCTTATCATTATTTAATTCACTGTAAGCCACAAAATCTGCGTGCAATTTTCCAACTAACCAAAAATATATAAAAAGGCACAGGGTAGTAACAATAATGGCGGCGTATCGTTTCCAAATAAAGTTTATCAGGGTGATACGAAATAGATTTTTGATCATCTATCCGAACCAGCTAATGCCTAATAATGCCAGTATCGCTAAAAGCCCTTTTTCTTTTATTTCGGACTTCATTTTCTCCTCTTCTTCTCGCACAACAATTTCCAAATCGTTCGAGCTTAAATCGCCAGGACTTCTACCGGCTATGATGATTCTCGTCTCGGCCCGTTTAATCGCTTTATCGCGAAGCATTGCTTTATACGGCCCGGATACTGAACTGAATATATTCATATGTGGTCCGGTAGAAAAAGTGAGTAAGTCCTTTAATTTCACATCTATACCGTTAGGTCTATAATTCTGATTACAATAACATATCGGTATACATCGGCATTTTCAATAACAGTTATACGCGCTATAACGGCCGGTTATAGATTATCGAAATAATTGTAATTACATAAAATATTACGATATTATCCGCCTCCGCAGACTAACATGCCATTTTTGATAAACTGGCGTTAAATAATCACGGGTAACTAAGTGGCCAAGTCAACAGAAAAAGCCGGTTCATCTGGCAAATACCCTCTGGATAAATCACAGCAGCTTGAACTTTACCGAATCATGGCGGAATGTCGTGCTTTGCAGCAACGGGCTCATGATCTGTTTATGCAAAACCTGGTGAAGGGAACCACCCACCTGGGTTTGGGTCAGGAAGCGATCGCATCTGCATTTGGTCTTGCCATGCGCAAAGATGATTACACCTTCTGCACCTATCGCGGCCATAACCATACTTATGTTCGTGGTATTACCATGACCTCGGTTCTCGGTGAGATAATGGGTCGGGATTGTGGTTTGCTGAGAGGTAAAGGTGGGTCGATGCATTTGACCAGCGTTGAAAACGGTGCGATGGGTTCTTACGCAATTATTGGTGCACACATGCCGATCGCCGCCGGTGCGGCCTGGTCTGCACAGTATCGCGGCACTGAGCAAGCAGCGGTTTGTTTTTTTGGTGACGGCACGACTAATATTGGCGCGTTCCACGAAGCCATTAATCACGCGGCGATTTGGAAGTTGCCGGTGGTTTATGTTTGTGAAAACAACCAATACATGGAGTACACCGCAATCAGAGATGTGACTGCGGTAGAAAATCCAGCCGCAGACCGCGCTTCTGCCTATGGTCTTGAAAGTATTTTAGTCGATGGTAACGATGCAGAGTTAATGTATGAGACCGCGATGACAGCCCTTGATAAAGCCCGTAGTGGCGGTGGACCAAGCTTGATTGAAGCATCGACTTATCGTCACTTTGGCCATTCTCGGGCAGACCCTGGAAAGTACCGGCCGGACGAAGAGGTCGCAGAATGGATAGCTCGTGATCCTTTGCCCGCGTATAGAAGTAAATTGCTGTCAGTGGGTATTGATGAATCCGAGCTGGCGGCAATCGATGCGAATACCGAGTCGATGATTGATCAGGCGACTGAAGAAGCAACGAATAGTCCTCCGCCTCCGGACGAAATTGCGTTCACGGACGTTTGGGCAGATGGAGGTGCCGCATGGCGCAACTAAGTTATAGAGAAGCTGTCGCGGCTGCGATGGCGCAGGAAATGCGCAAGGATCCTAATATTGTGTTTTTGGGTGAAGATGTTGCCGCCGCCGGCGGTGTGTTTAAAGCAACCGTTGGTTTGCTGGATGAGTTCGGGCCTACCAGAGTTCGAGATATGCCGATTTCAGAGCAGGCCATTTTGGGCGCCACCATGGGCGCTGCGATGACAGGCCTGCGTCCGATTGCAGAAATCATGTTTTCTGATTTCCTTGCAGTGTGTTGGGACCTTGTGGCCAATGAAATCGCCAAAATGCGTTATATGACCAATGGTCAGGTCAATTTACCCTTGGTTATTCGTGCGGGCAATGGTGGTGGTGCACGGTTTGGCGCTCAACATTCCCAGAGCGTTGAAAACTGGGCGATGGCCATTCCTGGTATAAAAGTAGTCGCGCCATCCAATGCTGCTGACGTAAAAGGTTTGTTGGCTGCGTCTATTCAAGACCCCGACCCGGTATTGTTTTTTGAACAAAAATCAATGTACGGGCTTAAGTGTGATGTGCCCGAGGGCGATTATGTGCTTCCGTTGGGCCAGGCAAATATATCGCGCGAAGGTAGCGACGTAACTATTGTGGCGCTCGCAGCGATGGTGCCCAAAGCGTTAAAGGCGGCGGAAATCTTGCAGGATAAGCATGGCTTGTCGTGCGAGGTTATCGATTTGCGCACGCTGGTGCCGCTTGATACAAAATCGATAATCGAGTCTGTCACAAAGACAGGCAGACTGGTGACAGTAGAAGAAAACCCACGGCTGTGTGGTTGGGGTGCTGAAATAGCCTCAATCGCGGCTGAAGAACTTTTCTGGAATCTCGATGCGCCGATTATGCGTATTACCACGCCACATATACCGTTGGCATCGGTTGATAAGCTTGAGGACTTAATGATTCCGAGTGTTGATCGTATCGTCGACGTTGTCAGCGAGATGGATTGAGCCTGATTTAATGATTATAAGTTCGATGCTACTAAATGCAGGATATGACAGATTAATAAGAGGTTTGCTGTGAACGTATTAATGCCACAATTGGGTGAAACCGTAAACGAAGGGACTATCGCTGTTTGGCATAAAAAGGTCGGGGATGCCGTCGAAAAAAATGAACCGCTGCTGGATGTAGAAACCGATAAGGCCGCGGTAGAAGTGCCGGCGAGCGATACGGGTGTTATATCAGCAATTAACGTTGCTGAAGGCGAAACTGTTGATGTGGGTACGGTGCTGGCGGTTATTGATGTCGCTGGTGAAAAAAGCGACGAGCCCAAAGCGGTAGTTGAAAACGCTGCTGAAAAAGCTGTTGAAAAAGCGGCTTCCGAGGTGAGTGAGCCTGCAGCTGTTCCAACCACCAGTGATAGCGCGAATAGCGTTACTCCCATGGTTTCTAACCCCTCGGTTTCTGACCCCCTGGCTTCTAATTCTGCGGCCAGACTTTCACCGTCGGTGCGCAAGTTGGTTGCTGAACATAAGCTTGATATCGCTACCATCACAGGAACGGGGAAAAAAGACAGAGTTACCCGGCAGGACGTACTTGCGTTTATTGGTAAGGCGCCTGCCGTAGCGGTTTCGGCACCGCAAGCTGCGGTCGTCGGAAGAACCACACCTGTGCCAGCGCCTATGGGTACTGACAGTCGTAGTCTTATTCCTTTTGACCGAATTCGCAAACTCACTGGTGACCATATGGTCATGTCAAAAGCCACCAGTCCACACGTATTGCAGGCGGTTGAAGTGGACTATGCGGGTGTTGATGCGGTGCGCAAGAGTGTCGGCCCCGCCTGGCGCGCTGACAAAGGTTATTCGCTGACGTATTTACCGTTCATTGCAAAAGCCATAGTGATGGGGCTTGTTGAATTCCCGAAGATTAATTCCAGTATTGTCGGGGAAGCCTTACAGTTGCATCCCTTGATTAATTTGGGTATCGCGGTTGATCTTAATTTTGAGGGGCTTGTCGTGCCGGTTGTGCAAGACTGCGCAAGCCGGTCAGTTGGCCAGATCGCCGAAGCTATAAAGACTTTGAGTGATAAAGCCCGATCAAAAGGGCTTACGCCAGATGATTTTGCTGGTGGCACTTACACAATATCTAATTCTGGCGCTTTTGGCACTTTGATGACCGCGCCGGTTATCAACCAGCCACAAACCGCCATTATGTCAACCGATGGAATCCGCAAACGCCCGGTTGTGATTGAAAGCGCTGCCGGTGATTCGATTGCGATTCGCCCGGTGGGTATTCTGGCCCAGTCATTTGACCATCGCGCTTTTGATGGCGCGTACTCTGCGGCATTTTTGAATCGGGTTAGAAATATTCTTGAGCAGCACGACTGGTCAAGCGAAGTATAAGTCTCAAACTTCTGAATAGGGTTAAGAGCCATCCATCAGGTTGAGGCACGAATTTGGCAAATACCGGAATGACACGCCGTGAATACGCCCCTGTAAGCTCGACGCCAGCTCTCTGCTGGCGACGGTCATTCCGGCATTCACCAAATCCATGTTTTAAAATAAATGGGATAACAACGAATCTGGATTGGTAGTGACATGTCATTAATTCTATATAATTTCCTTCATTCGACCTGCAGTCAGAAAGTGCGTTTGGTGCTTTGGCAAAAAGGCATCGAAGTTGAAAATCGTATTGTCGATCACAAGATTCGTGAGCAAACCTCAGATTGGTATTTGAAACTGAATCCCAATGGTGTGGTGCCGACGCTGGTGCACGACGGCGCAATTATCATCGATTCGTCGGTGATCATGGAATACCTGGACGAAGTGTTTCCCGAGACACCGTTAACCCCGGCAGACCCGGTGGAACGAGCCCATATGCGGAAATGGATGCGTTATTTTGAAGAGGTGCCAACGCCATCTATTCGCGTGCCAACCTTTAATCAATATCTGGCAAAAAAATTGGCTAAATTTTCAGACGAAGAATATTTGGAACTAGCCAATAACCATCCTATCCGCAAACAGTTTTATCTGCGAATGAAGAAGGGTGTAGGTTTTGATGATCGTGATACTGAAGAGGCGATTGACCGATTGCGTCAAACTATCGTCAGAATAGAGAAAGGTTTGGAAGAAAGCGGTGGCCCCTGGCTAATGGGTGAGAATCTAACCTTGGCTGACTACTGTGTTGTGCCCGTATTCGACCGCATGGATGACTTGGGTTTAGCCGGTATTTGGGCCGAAAATGAAATTTTTATTGCCTGGTTTGACAGGATCAAAAACCTTGAAGCATTCAAGCTCACTTATTGTGAGCGTTCACGCCTCTCCGAAATAATGTAAAAGCTAATGCCTGTGTGGTCGCCCAGTAGCGCAACCACAAGCGGTCGCCGCCGGGCTGGTTTTATCCACCGATGTGCTTCGTTTCAGGCCCTTTAATTTAATTCCCCCGCCGCCGGTCACCACTCGTTTCACCGGTTCTCCGGAAACTGGATCGTTGGTGAGCGTCGCGTCCGTCATTCTTTGAAACACTTCGAATAGACGAGGTTTGTGCTCGCTATTTGAGGGTATGGTCTGGTAAACGTAGGTAGGCATTATTTAGACTCGATTTCCAGACCGTAAGATACCTCAACGTTCTCTGGTTCCAACTTGTCGATGCCAGAGCACTTCGCCATATAATCGAGCAATATGCTGAAATCCATAGTCTCCCGGTTGCCTTGTCCCATGGATTGCTGCATCTGGTCGCGCACCACGGATGCAGTGGGCATCGGAACGTCCAGATTGCGCCCCATTTGCAAACCAAGATCCATGTCTTTGCGCATTAGTTCCGGCGTGAAGGTCACGCTATAGTCCAGATTAACCCAACCTGGAGTTTTGTATTTGCTAAAGATCGAACCCATCACGCTCTTATTGATAAAATCCAGAAATGCGTGGCGAGGAACGCCTGATTGCTGGGCTAAAATAGTCAGTTCGGCCAGAGACTGGGTAACTATGCCCAGGAATACGTTATGGCAAATTTTGACGATGCGGGACAGTTCGCCGTCGCCAACATAGGTAACGCCAAGCCCGCCTATAGTCTCCAGATAAGGCCTTGCTTTTTCAAATGAAGCTTCGGGGCCTGATGCGACTACGCCCAACTTACCCGCCTTGACACATTTTGCGTTGCCGCTTACCGGAGAGGCAAGATAATCAATACCCAGGTCGTTTAATTGCTGACGAATTTCAGCCGATGCTTCAGCAGAAATAGTGGAGCATTCGACAACGCATTTGGGCTTATCGCCAGTGCTGAGCAAGCCCGCTTCGCCGAACAATACTTGTTTGACGTCATTTGAAGTAGATAACATAACAAATACGATGTCACAGGTGGCCAGCTCGGAGACCTGTTTAGCGAGTTGAGCACCTTGAGCGACGAGTGGCTCTGCTTTGCTCTGTGTTCGGTTCCAGACAGCGATAGTGTTACCCGCTTTCAATAATCTTTCGGCCATGGCGTAACCCATGCGGCCCATGCCTATCCATCCAATAGAGTCTGTGTTTTGCTTTGTAGTTGCCATCAAAATATTGTTCCCACGGTATCTGACAAGATATTGCTCATCAGTAGTTCATGCATACGTGTGCATAGTGTATCAGCGAATCTGGTAGTGTGCAATATCAGGTGTAGCAAGCCATCGATATTGCTGATGCGTTTGTCTATAAAAAGGCTTATTTCTTGTTAGCCCATTGATTATTAGAATTTTGTGGTTTACTATTGTTTTGATGCACACGTTTGCGCATTATTTTGAGGTTTGGTGCATCAAAACTCTTACGACTAACTAGAACGAAATGAACTGGAATAGGATGCTGTATGGCAATCACTAAAGCGACCGAGCCCGAGATTATAATTCCGCGCGATATATCACCACAGGATGCTAATCCGCGATGGAATTGGGAGCGTCCGATTCATGCTCCTGGGAAGATGGCGGTCGATTTTGAAGAGCGTGTCGATTTTGAGCGTTTGAGACGCTATCGTTTGGCTCGGGCAAAGGATGCTCTGGAAAATTCTGAATTAGGCGCGGTGTTGTGTTTTGATAACAATAATATTCGTTATCTAACCGGCAGCGTTATTGGTGAATGGAGTCGCGACAAGATTTGTCGTTACGCACTGTACACCAAAGGCAGTTCTCACCCCTTTCTGTGGGATTTTGGATCGGCCGCCGCGCACCATCGTTTGTATGCACCCTGGTTGAAGCAGGATCATTGTCATGCCGGTATGCTTGGATTGCGTGGTTCGGTGGCCGTGGAAGCAGGCTTGTTTAAGCGTGCTGCGCAAGAAATTCATGATTTGCTTAAAGCAGCTGGCGTTGCGGATCTACCTCTGGGAGTCGATGTTGCTGAACCACCGATGTTTTTGGCCTTGCAGGACGTCGGTCTGGATGTTCGTGATGCTCAACAGGTCTTTTTGGATGCCAGGCAGATTAAAAGCATGGATGAAATCGTGTTACTGAATCAGGCCGCCTCAATGGTAGATGGCGTGTATCACAATATCGCTGAGGCGTTAAAACCCGGCGCGCGCGAGAACGAAATGGTCGCGTTAGCCAATAAACTTCTTTATGAAATGGGTTCCGATGACGTGGAAGCGATCAACGCTGTTTCCGGTGAACGCTGCGCGCCGCACCCACATAATTTTACTGATCGAATGTATCGTCCAGGTGATCAAGCATTTTTTGATATCATCCAGTCGTTTATGGGGTATCGCACTTGCTACTACCGAACCATGAATGTCGGACTATCTACCCCCGGTCAGGTCGATGCCTATAAACAGGCAAGAGAGTGGATCGACGGTGCTATTGCAATGGTTAAGCCTGGCCTTACTACTGACAAAATAGCCGCCATTTGGCCCAAGGCCGAAGAATTTGGATTCGCCAATGAAATGGAAGCCTTTGGCCTTCAATTTGGGCATGGCATTGGTTTGGCTCTGCATGAAAGACCGATTATTAGTCGATTAACTTCGCTGGATAACCCATTCACACTGGAAGAGGGTATGGTTTTTGCCCTTGAGACGTATTGTCCGGCAGCCGATGGCAGCGGAGCCGCGCGAATTGAAGAAGAAGTCGTGGTTACCAAGACCGGTGCCAAGGTTATTACTTTGTTTCCGGCTCAGGATTTATTTGTTGCAAACAAATACTAGTGCTCCTTCAAGTTTTAGAATGGACATAGAGTTTAGAACACGAATCACAAAGTGTTGCTGACGCGCCGTTTGGCGGAGTTAAGCAGAGCGGGGTCGGCCGTGAAAGTGGAAGCCGTTGGGATAGAAGACATATTGCGGTAGAGTGCTAAGGGGCGCTCTATCGTTAACTTTTTAGAGAACAATTATAGGAGGTAACAGTGATAACAATTAACAACATATTTGGGCAACATTGCGCGCGATTTCGTATCGTATTGATGGTCTTGCTGGTGGGGATAGTATCTGCCTGTGGTGATGGCAATAATGAAGCATCGAATCAACCTATTCTTATCAAATTCCCACACGTAACGGCACCCGGGACGCCCAAGGGACTGACGGCTGATCACTTTAAGGCTGTGGTGGAAGAACGTTTGGCTGGCAGGGTGACGGTCGAGGTATATCCTTCTGGGCAGCTGATGAATGACGATGATTCAATTGATGCTTTGGCCTTCGGTGAAGTGCAAATGATCGCCGTGTCTTTGTCCAAGCTGGATCGTTTAACCAAGCGATACCAAGTGTTTGATCTTCCGTTTTTATTTCCTGATTTGGACGCGGCAGAGCGTTTTCAGGCAGGACCCGCTCGCGATACGCTATTGACTGCCATGGTCGAGAGCGGGCTTCGCGGCCTGGCTTTTTGGCACAATGGTATGAAGCAATTCGGCGGACCATTAGCGATGACTTCTCCTGAAGCGGCCGATGGGCTCAAGTTCAGAATAATGGAGTCAGATGTATTGCAAGAACAGATTTTGCAAATGGGTGGCAATCCACAAAAAATGGCCTTTGGCGAGGTATATCAAGCCCTGCAAACCGGTGCCGTCGATGCCCAGGAGAACACCTGGGCAAACATTTATTCTTCCAAATTTTTCGAAGTGCAAGAGTACCTAACCGAGTCCAATCATGGGTACCTGGGCTATCTGGTTGCTGTCAACGAAACGTTTTGGCAAGGATTACCTGCGGACATTCGTGCTGAATTAGAGCAGATTGTTGCAGAAGTAAGTGCTTGGGGAAATGCGCAGGCGAAGGACGTGAATGACGGTGCACTTGCCAATATTGTTGCATCGGGTCGTTCCGAGATTGCGCAACTGAGTGATGCCCAATATCAGGTTTGGGCTGAAAAAATGCGCCCAGTCTGGGATAAGTTCGCAGCCGATATTGGCGCAGATATGATTGAGGCTGCACAAGCCGCTGGGCGACCATAGTTGAGAAGATAGTTGAGAACATAGCTGAACTATTGAGCGAAACACAGGCGAATAGCTAAACAGGTTAATAACATGGTGCGTAAACATAGTGCGTAGAATAATCAATCAGTTAGAAGAGGTTTTAATGGCCACGATATTGGCTGGAATGACCTTACTTACGTTTGCTCAAGTCGTTCTGCGCTACGTGTTTAATACGGGTTGGTTGTGGTCGCTTGAGGCTACGACCTATTCGTTTGGTGCGCTGGTATTGATTGGCATGAGTTACGGAGTTCGAACCCGCTCACATATCGCAATCGATATGTTTAATAAGCGGTTGGCGCCGCGGTTGCGCAAATGGACGATTTTATTCATCTTAGCCATCTGTTTGCTGTATTGCGGGCTGATGTTTTATGGCAGTTATGTATTTGTCGATCGGCTCCATACCTTGGGAAATAACGCGCGGGATATACCTGCACCGAAATGGTTGCTCACAGCAATTATGCCGCTTGGCTTTGTGTTACTTGCCTGGCGATTCGCAGAAGCGATTCTCGAGGTGCTGCGGGGTGATCTGAATGTTCTTTCGCGTGTACATGAAGAGCAAATAGAAGCTGAGACTGGCTTGATACACACCGGCGGTGACGAATGAGCGCACTATTTCTTTTAGGCCTGCTGATGGTACTCATGCTGGTCGGCGTGCCGGTCGCTGTGTCGCTGGGATTATCCAGTGTTTTGACGATGTTGATGTTTGGAAACCAGTCTTTAACGTCGATAGCACAAAAGTTTTTTCATACTATGCAGGTTTATCCGTTGCTCGCGGTACCTTTCTTTATCTTGGCAGGCACGTTTTTGACTACCGGTGGAGTAGCGCGGCGAATGATCGATTTTGCCAATGCCATCGTCGGGCATTTTCGGGGTGGTCTTGCCATGGCAGCGCTATTGGCGAGTGCATTTTTTGCTGCGGTCTCCGGCTCGGCACCGCCCACGGTAGTAGCCGTAGGCAGTGTAATGATGGTCGGAATGGTGCGTTCGGGTTACAGCAAAACCTTTTCTGCGGGTTTGATCTGTAACGCCGGCACATTGGGAATTTTGATTCCACCGTCCATAGTGATGGTTGTTTACGGTGCAATTACCGAAACATCGATTGGCAAGCTATTCATGGCCGGCGTGGTGCCGGGTATTTTGTTAACCGGCATGATGATTGCTACCATTGGTGTCATTGCTGGCAAGCGAGATTTTCCTCGTCAACCAAAGGCCGATTTCGCGACTGTATGGAAGACCTTTCGTGAGGCAATATGGGGTTTATTGTTGATCGTCATCATTATGGGTGGCATCTATGCAGGCATTTTTACCCCAACCGAGGCTGCAGCTGTTTCTGCTGTATATGCGTTTGTCATCGCAGTCTACGTCTATCGTGATATGGGCTTAACCGAGGTGCCGCGTGTGCTGATGGAAGCATCGCGGACTACGGTGATGCTGATGTTTGTGATCGCCAATGCGTTTATGTTCGCGTTTGTGCTAACCACTTTGCAAATTCCACATGCTGCCACCGAATTTATAACCGGCCTGGGCTTGCCTGTTTGGGCCTTCCTGCTGGTATTAAACTTTTTGCTATTAGCCGCAGGTAATTTTATGGAGCCTACCTCGGTTGTATTGATCCTGACGCCGATTGTTTTTCCCATCGCCATGCAAATGGGTATCGACCCCATTCATTTAGGTGTGTTGATGGTGGTGAATATGCAAATTGGCCTGGTCACTCCGCCGGTTGGTCTTAACTTGTTTGTCACTGCGGGGGTCGCCCATATGACTTTGGAAGATACGATCAAGGCGGCGCTACCGTGGCTGCTTGTGTTGCTGGTGGCGTTAATGATGATCACCTATATACCCTGGATTTCGCTTGTACTGCCTAACGCGCTTGGTCTTTAAATTACATTTTGCGTGACGGTAACGACGTAATTGAGAACGCCGCCCAGGTAAGTCGCCGGATCTTGTAGCGATTTATATCACTCATGATTATTACCGACCCGACTTTTTATTATGTCGCTGTGCCAGCGGTACTCATTACCGGCATGGGAAAAGGTGGTTTAGGTGGGAACGCAGGTGCAGTGGCCGTACCCTTGATGGCTCTGGTCATAGAGCCGATTCGCGCTGCGGCGATTTTACTCCCCATTATTTGTTTGATGGATCTGCTGGCGGTTCGAACTTTTTGGGGAATATTTGATGCGGCCAGTCTTAAAATAATTATTCCAGCAAGCATGATCGGGGTGGCCATCGGTTCAACCGTACTAGGCCTGGTTTCGACAGAAGTGCTAAAGGCTCTAATCGGTATTATATCAATTTCCTTCGCGCTTAATTATTGGTTGGTGGGAGATCGATTAGGCAAGGCCGCGACGAGCAAAGTCAGCGGGTGGATTTGCGGCGCAGTAGCCGGCTTTACCAGTCTTCAAATTCACGCTGGCGCTCCTCCCTTGTCGATCTATTTGTTACCCAAACGCCTGGACAAATATGTGTTGCTAGGAACCATGGCCGTTTTTTTTGCCATACTGGATTATGTAAAACTAATTCCATATGCCCTGTTAGGTCAGCTTGACTCGTCGAATCTATATACCTCCCTGGTGCTCGCGCCGCTTGCGCCCATCGGTGTAAAGCTCGGTTATTATGTGCTGGAGCGCACTTCGCAGCTTGTCATTTACCGATTAATTTATTTTTTCCTGTTTGTTGCTGGGTTGAAGTTAGTCTGGGACGTTGTTTTGGCGTAAGTGTCATAAAGATTAGAAGCTGTGAATTATTTGACAAACCGTAAAACAACCATTCGAGACGTTGCCGAGCTGGTCGGCGTGCACCATTCTACGGTGTCACGCGCGCTCAATCCCGGAACCAAAGATCGAATCTCACCGGAAATGGTTCGCAAGATAGAGAAGGCCGCTGAAAAGCTGGGGTATTTCCCCAATATTGCCGCATCTACGCTCAAACAAAATCGCTCGTTCGCATTGGGTGTATTGATTCCTGATTTAACGAATCCGGTATTCCCACTCATTATTCGCGGCATTCAAGATACTGCAGAGGCCGAAGGATATACTGTGTTGACCGCCAATACAGATGACGACGAGACCAAGGAACATGATGCATTTAAAATGATGTCGGGGCGTTCCATAGATGGCCTCATTGTTGCGACCGCGCGCCGCCAGGATTCATTGGTCGATGAATGTATAAAGCGTGGACTACCGCTTGTTTTGGTAAACCGCAGGGTTGACCGAGAGGGCGTTAGCGGGGTTATTGTGGATGAAGATTTTGGTATTTGCGCCGCGTTGGACCATCTGATGCATTTAGGGCACCGTAAAATTGCGCATATAGCTGGGCCACAGTATTCTTCTACCGGCTATGAGCGAGCGAAAGCCTTTCGCGATCATCTCACCTTGCATAATATGGAAGCCGATCTAATCGAATACGCAGATAAGTTTACTGTCGAAGAAGGCTATCGGACATTTAAGCAACTGCTGGTTAGAGATAATCGCTTTACTGCGATAGTGGCGGGTAACGATACCATGGCGCTAGGTTGTATTGACGCAATGCATAAACAGGGTTTGCGCTGCCCGGAAGACATTTCGGTTGTCGGCAACAATGACATCATATTTCTTTCGCGAATGAATCCGGCGCTTACCACGATTTCCATACCCAAGTATGAAATGGGTTCTCAGGCAACCAGGATGCTACTGGATATTATTAACGGCGTGCCCCGGGAAACGATGTTACTAAGAATGCAACCACGTTTAATAGTGCGCAGTTCAACGGCTCCTGTGGTTGCGCGCTAAGCATGGTTATAGACCCTAATCCTGAGTGCCAACGCGATGTGCATACGATTGCTTTTGATCGTGCTTATAGCTAGTATTCGTTGCCACAGCACGCATTGCGAACGGTTGCTATAACGCTGATTCGTTAGATGCTGACACCCGAAATTCCAGGACAGTCAGAATAAGTGGCGAGGCAATCGACCGCCCTTTAAGGTTCCATTATTACACTGAGGTAGATAATAGATGTTATCGATTTATAAGATCGCTCCACGCTTTATTGGATTAGGGGGCGTGTTGATCACCTTGCTGATGTTCGGTCTTACTCAAGCTACTGAGGCAGCTGAGCCAAAAAAAGCCAGCGCGAGACAAAAAGTCGCCTGGCAGACAGAATGGGCGAAGCGGGTTGGGGTGGAATTAGAATACAGCTTTGATTCCAGTGGCGAGGCTGTTTGGGATTCCAGCGAGCATCCACTTGTTTTTATGACCACTGAAGGGCCCGGTTATGGTGGCATGTTAGGTGGGGTGACTTTGCCCGGTTTTGCGATTTTCGATGCTGATACCCGCAAGCCGATACTCAGCAAAGATTATGACGTATTGAGTTGGGGCTGGAGCAACGTATTTGAACCACACGGTTTGGGTACCTCACCCGATGGTAAGTGGATATATCTGCCCACTGGCGAGGGTTCGTTCCAGACCATGGGTGATAATGTAGGCCGTTATCTGATCATCAACGCCGAAACCTTAAAGATTGACAAGGTGATCAAAATACCTGGGCAGGCGCATCACGCCAAGTCGTTCACTACTGAAAATGGTGAGCAGCGGGTGATTTTGTACGGTTGGTCTCAACCGTTGTTTGTATTGGATCCCGATGACGACAATCGCGTGGTCGGTAGTGTGACCCATCAGGAGCAGGGTAGCGAAGCGTATACATATTGGCCAACGCCGGATGGCAAG
>JABJKL010000083.1 GCA_018660405.1 Pseudomonadota bacterium
ACGAGAATTCCCCGCGTACAAAACAATATCAGTTTTTAATGCCGTATTCTGGGCAGTTAGCTCTTCGTCACTATTTCCCGCGTGCAACGGGGCGACAATGGCGCCTAATTTCCAGGCCGCAAACACTGCAACACCCCACTCCGGTCCATTTTCCGCGAGAATGCCTACTCGACTATTTTCCGATATACCTTGATTCCGGAGAACCGCAGCAAAGTTTCCCGCTGCCAGCATTACCTGTTGATAAGTAAAATGCTCCCTCTCACCTTTAGGTAAACGCCGTGTCCAGGCAATATTATTCTCAAATTTGCGAAGATTATCGGCGGTTAAGGTCCACAATGTCGCGGGTGATCTACTCATGCACTTTGCTTCATAAATTATCGGATCCGATTCCAAATTGAGATCTTTGCACAAACAATAATTTTGTTCTCGGATAAAGATCAGCCAAGGCAAAAACGCACGGAATGAGCGAGTATATATCGTATAAATGACCGATTGAGACCATTTTTAACAACGTCAGAGGACGAAATAACAGTTTTGCATAGATCTCAAACTATATTTTTAATTGCAGCAAACTTCAATCCAATGTCAATATGCCGTTAAACTTGAGCGCCTTACTTTTAAAGCCAACATATTCATGGATCTAAGCAATTACCCAATTACTCATGCCGCAGAAATCAAAAAGCTGGTGGCAATCTATTTGGCCGAGGACGTTGGGGATGGTGATTTAACCGCCGCGCTAGTGCCAATGCAAAAGGTTGATGCAAAAATCATTAGCCGGGAAGCCGGCGTGCTTTGCGGCCGCCAGTTTGCTGATGAAGTGTTTTTACAGGTCGATCATTCCATAGCGTCTAAATGGCACTTTAACGATGGTGATAATATCGCCGGGAATGACAGCCTTTGCAGCCTTCAAGGCCCGGCACGATCAATCCTGACCGCCGAGCGCTGCGCACTCAACATCTTACAAACATTATCTGGAACCGCCAGCCAGACACAGACATACGTGAAGCTGATTGAACCCTACAAAACCCGGCTGCTGGACACCCGTAAGACTATTCCTGGGCTGCGAAACGCGCAAAAATACGCAGTGCTCTGTGGTGGTGGCAGCAATCACAGAATCGGTTTATATGATGGGATACTTATTAAGGAAAATCATCTACGCAGCGGTAAAACGCTGGAAGAAGTAATTGACCTGGCTATCGAAACCGCACCAAAAGGCGCGCTTGTGGAAGTAGAGGTTGAAACCATCAACGAGCTAAAGCACGCGCTTAACACCCCAATCACCCGTGTTTTGCTCGATGACTTTAACATCGACATGATGCGTGAAGCTGTTGCTCTGGCCGACGGCCGCATTGAGCTGGAGGCCTCGGGGAACGTAACCAAGGAAAATATCGCAGATATCGCCGCAACGGGCGTAGACTTTATTTCTACAAGCGCAATTATTAAACACCTTCAAGCGCTGGATATGTCGCTACTATTCGATTATTAGAGGCCGAACACGATTCAAGCCGTCTTCCAGATCAAGGAAACCATTCTTCCACAATCGGCGTCCCTGCGATACGAATAAAAAAGATGCTCATCGCGATAAGTACAGTGATCATCCCATCCGTACTCTTTGATACCCAGTGCATGTAAACGCTGTCCGACCAGACCGTATAAATCCGCATACCAGTGCCCCGGCGTTGGTGACGCTTGGTAACAATCATCCGGACCACCCAACTGTTCACGCACTTGGGGCCCAACTTCAAAGTTAACCTGACTAATCGATGGGCCTGCCCACGCCATCAGATCAGTGGGTGGGTGGAAAAATTTATCAACAGCTTTCTCTACAATGCCCTTGGCCAACCCACGCCAGCCAACATGGATCAGAGCAAGTTGTTCACCAAAACGGTCGCACAAAAACAACGGTAAACAATCCGCCGTTAATATTGCACAGACTTCCCTAGGCTCAGCCGTAATGGCTCCATCCGCAACTTTATCTTGCGACACTTTATCTTCTAACACTTTATCTTCGAGTTGGGGCGGCAACGAAATCAGATTGACACCATGTGCCTGCGTCAGCCAAGCCGGTTCGTTGGGTAAATTCAGGTTTTTTCGTAACTGCTCGCGATTACGCATCACCCGTTCGGCTGGATCACTGGTGTTCAAACCCAGGTTAAGTGAGCATGTACTGCCCACACTAAAACCACCCCAGCGGGTCGTGGTTAGCGCATGAATATTGGCCGGTGCTGGCCAACCCGGTAATAGGTAAGCAAACTCAGGTGGAACCTTACCCGACGCATCACTCGGATCATTACCCAGGTTGCTATCCTGGCCATCTTTTATGGTGTTCACGAGTCTGGCGCCCTAACTTAACTTTGGGTCCGCAGCCGTTCGAGCAACAACTGAAGGTCTTCCGAAAGCGGGCAAGAGAAAGATAAAATCTCGCCACCAACAGGATGAGTGAACGAGAGCTTACGTGCGTGCAGCGCTTGTCGCTCAAATTTTTGCAAATATTCGCGCATAGCCGCACTTAAGCCCGCCGTTGAAGTTTGTCGGCCAGCGTAAATGCGATC
>JABJKL010000138.1 GCA_018660405.1 Pseudomonadota bacterium
CATGCCGATTAGCTGGGCATACAATCGAGTCGGCTTGTTTGGTGGTGGGGTGGGAATTGGCTCTCAAGGGGTTTATCACTTTACCGATGTTGTTGCTGGATATGCAGGTCCCGCCGAAGGCGGGCTTGGAAAAATTATGCTTGAGCTGGGTATTTTCGGGTTTATCTTGCTCATATGGCTAGCGTTGGCATTTCTAGGCTTTTTTGCGCGGGTTATTAGGTTCAGTGTAGCGAGTAAATCTGGGAACTCGTCCATGGTGATCGGCGTCTACGCTTTTGTTCTATCGAATATTCCGACCTTTGTGGTCGCAAGTGCTCTATTTGGCGACTTGTTCGTTTTGTCTTTACTAGGGCTGATGGCGAGTTACCTGTTGGCGAGTCCGACGCTGATTGTGCGGGGTAAACCAACGCTTACAAATGGACAAGGGGCCGCTCTCAATTAATTCGTTACCGATGTTGATGCTGAAAATGTGCCAGCCAAGGCATGAGGAGAGTAGTTTGGTTATTCCAAATAAGCGACGAATAACGCCGTATGGCGCATTTTCAGCATCAACCCAAAGGGCCAAGCCCTCTTTTCCCCTCAACTACGTTATCATTCGCTCATGTAGAATAACTACACCGCACTCATTCTGCCTTGTTGAGGAAAACAGAGGGCTTGGCAGCGGCAACGAATTAATTGAGAACGGCCCCTAGCTTAATGCGGATATTACACGTGACCCCGAGTTATCTGCCCGCTAGCCGTTACGGTGGCCCGATAGTTTCTGTGCATGGTCTGGCCAAAGCCCAGGTGGAGATGGGCTTTGAAGTTGATGTTTGTACCACAAGTGTCGATGGGCCCAGCAATAGTCGAGTGCCGCATGGCGTCCGTGTCGATTTGGATGGAGTGGGTATCTATTATTTCGCTTCCAAATATTTTCGTCGCTTTTACTATTCAAGCCATATGGGGCGGTATTTATCAAGGATTGTGAAAAATTATGACATTTGCCATAACCATTCGATTTATTTGTGGCCATCCTGGAAAGCCTCCCGTCTAGCGAAGCGTTCCGGGGTTCCGGTGGTTATTTCTCCCAGGGGGATGCTGGTCCCAGAGTTAATTGCAGCGAGGAATAGTTTTATTAAGAGCGCCTGGATACGCGTAGTCGAACGTCGTAACTTTAAACGAGCTGCTGGAATTCACTTCACATCGGATCTTGAAGCTGATGCGGCTCGCTATTATCTTCCTGCATCGCTGAAACGGCAGGCTATTATTCCAAATGGGGTTGAGTCTGAAGCCGAGATCAATCATACCCCAGGGTTTGCCAAGCGTGACGTAGCTTTGTATTTGGGTCGGATAAATTGGAAAAAGAATATAGGTGATTTGATCAATTCAATCGCTTGTTTGGAAAACCTTAAACTCATTGTTGCCGGGCCCGCAGACCAAGATGAATTGGATAAGCTAAACATGCTCGTTCGCGAGCGTAATTTAGGACATCGGGTTACCTTTTGTGGGGCTGTAGATTCACAGCAAAAAGGTAAGCTGTTAGCGCGTGCCAAGGCGTTAGTATTATGTTCTGTGAACGAGAATTTCGGCAATGTCGTTGTCGAAGCGTTAGCTGCGGGTTGCCCGGTTGTGGTCAATGAGTCGGTTGGCGCAGCGGCACTGGTAAAACGTCACGACGCGGGCGTAGTGATTGAGGCCGATAACCTGAGTTTGACCGATGCGATCACACGACTTTGCTACGACCAAACAGCCTGGCAACGGTATCATTCAAATGGTTTAAAGATGGTAAAAGAGAATTTACTTTGGCCGCATATCGCCACACAATTTACAGCCTTTTACGAAAGTCTTATTAAATAATGATTGTTATTGGTCTCAACGCGTTTCATGGTGATTCTTCCGCATGCCTGTTAAAAGACGGCCAGCTTGTTGCGGCAGTGGAAGAGGAAAGATTTACGCGCATTAAACATTGGGCGGGGTTTCCAGCGTTGTCGATAGCCTATTGTCTGCGCGAAGCCGGGTTGCAGCTTCAAGATGTGGATGTGGTGGCGGTTAATTCGGATGCACGTGCCGCTCGTTTTGAAAAAATGAGATTTTTACTCAGTGGTCGTGCCGGGCTGGCGTTGATCAAGGAGAAGATTCTGGTACGTAAAAAAAGAGCCTCAGTGCGAATGCATATAGAAAAGGCTTTTCCAGACGAGTCTTTTAATGGTCGGATCGAATACGTGGAACATCATTTGGCGCATATGGCATCCAGTTATCTGTGTTCAGAATTCGAAGAGGCGTTGGTGCTATCCATAGATGGATTCGGTGATTTTAGTAGTTGTGCATGGGGTATTGGAAGCGATAGCGCAATAGACGTATTGGGCCGGGTATATTTTCCGCATTCACTAGGCATTTTCTATCAAGCGATGACCCAGTTTTTGGGATTCCATCATTATGGCGATGAGTACAAGGTTATGGGTTTGGCTTCTTATGGAAAACCTGATCATATTGGCCAATTTGAAAAGATACTTTGTTCTGATGATGATGGTAAGTTCGAGCTGAACCTTGATTACTTCAATCATCATCGTAGTCCTGCTGGTTTTGAGTGGGCTGATGGTAGCCCAAAGGTGTCACAATTATATACTTCAGCGCTTGAACATTTGTTAGGTGTAGCGCGAGAACCCAATAGTGAGCTGGGCCAGCGCCACTTTGATCTAGCCCATGCAATACAGATTACCTACGAGCGTGCATTTTTTAAATTATTAGAGTCAGCCATCGGAAAAACGGCGTACACGGCTGCAGCATTGTCTGGCGGGTGTGCGATGAACTCGGTCGCGAATGGTAAGATATATAGAGAGACAAGCATCGAGAAGCTTTATGTGCAGGCAGCAGCAGGCGATGCAGGCGGTGCAGTCGGCGCAGCTTTAATAAGCAGTCAACGCAATGACCAGGCCTTTAAAAGGCGACCCATAATGCGGGCCGATCTTGGCCCAGCTTATACGGATGTTCAAATTCAGTCGGCGCTAACACCATATTTGAAGGTGTTTGAAGAACAG
>JABJKL010000139.1 GCA_018660405.1 Pseudomonadota bacterium
ATAAACACTATCAACAACACCAGCTCCGTCTACTACAATTGTTGGCCTGGCATTAAAAATATCGGTTGCTAGCAATTCATTCCTCGCTGCCTGCAATTGCTCTATATAGACCGGATATGATTTGGCTATAAATATAGCTTTCTCTAATAATGCTTGTGCCTCCACTACCCGGCCGCTGGCTACCAACTGATTAACTGCGCCTATTGGTAAGTCAATATATAACGAACGCTCGATGCTCTCTTTTAGCGCCGTATCATTTGGTACACTTTTCAACGCCTCCAATAGTGCTAGCTCGGCATCAGGGAAGAGTGCTGAAGCTAAGCTTTTTCGACCACGATCGTAGGATTCCCTTGCCACCAACATATTGGAATTACTATTATTCTTAGCCACGTTATTGACCGACACTTCCGGCTCAGAATCTTGGGAGTTCTCGACTTGAATGGTATCCGAATTGACTGGCCTTAGATTGTTCGAGTCAGGCGCAATATCCGTTTGGTTCAACTCTTCCTGAGCCAAAACATTTAACACAACAGATATTAAACTGATAAAAAGCGCTAGACCAAGAGCTAATCGCCGATAAAACATCAGGCCAACAGAAACTCCAATAGAGCCTTCTGTCCATGCAACCTATTTTCAGCTTCTTGCCAAACGATGCTTTGCGGACCATCGATCACACTCGCGGATACTTCCATACCGCGATAAGCAGGTAAACAATGCATAAATAGCGCATCGTCATGGGCTAGAGCCATCATCGCATCATCAACACAGAATCCATTGAAATCACTTACGCGCTTTGCTTTTTCATCTTCCTGCCCCATGCTGGCCCACGTATCGGTGACAACCAAGTCTGCGTCCGCTGCCGCTTCTTTAGGATCAGAAGTAATCATGATACTAGCCGACCGAGCGCTTATCATCGATGCGCTTGGTTGATAGTCTTTTGGCGTGGCTATATTTAATGTAAACCCACACAATTCAGCAGCATTCATCCATGAATGACACATATTATTTCCATCGCCAACCCAAGCAACTTTCGCCCCTGAAATCTCCCCTCTTAGCTCGGCAAAGGTTAGTAAATCTGCCAATAATTGACAAGGATGAAAATCATCAGTCAGCCCATTTATCACTGGCACTGCCGAGTACTCTGCAAACAATTCAACCTGCTGGTGTTCGTCGGTACGAATCATTACCGCATCAACCATCCGCGAGATTACTCGCGCACTATCTTCAATCGGTTCGCCTCGGCCCAATTGAGAATCGTTTGGAGACAAAAATATACTGCCACCACCCAACTGCCGCATGCCCGTATCAAAAGATACGCGGGTACGGGTCGAGGATTTAGTAAATATCATTGCCAAAGTTTTACGCGAAAGTGGCGCTATAACATCCCCCGTTGCAATGGCTGTTTTTAACTCAACGGCACGAGACAATATGGATTTAAGTTCTGCTGAACTTAAATCCATTAGAGTAAGAAAATGTCTAACGTTAGAATTAGTCATATGCTAATCCTGATGAGACTCCAACACTGCGGCTAGCGTAGAAACAATTTGATCCATCTCCGCGTTACCGATAATAGCTGGTGGCAATAACCGAATAATTTTTCCACCACCGGTAACATTCACCAACAATTTACGATCAAGAATTTTCTGTAACAGGCCCGGAATTTCGACGTTTAATTGAATAGCAATCATCAAACCCAAACCCCTAACTTCAGAAACCAGCGCATTTCCATCTAATCGTGCGGTCAGTGCTAACAGCAGCTTCTCGCCAATTTCAGCGGCACGCTCAACCGTCCCTTCAGTTTGCATGGTTTCTATAACGGTCGTTCCGACCACTGAAGCGAGCGGACCACCTCCAAATGTCGAACCATGCGTTCCCGGTTTTAACACTCCAACCGCAGGGCCATTAGCAATGCATGCACCGATTGGCACACCAGCGCCTAGCGCTTTTGCAAGCGTCATAACATCTGGCTTTACATCTTGGTGCTGCCAAGCAAACCATTTCCCGGTTCG
>JABJKL010000159.1 GCA_018660405.1 Pseudomonadota bacterium
ATAGATCCGATGATTTGTTCTTCTGTATATCTTTTTTGCTTCATGTTGAGATCTCCTAAATACTAGGTTAATTGGAAATCTCATCCTTGTCATGGTGTTAATATCGGGGGAAAGGTCAGGAGCATGCCGGAGATTCCGCGACCTCGATATTCTTCGATGACAAACACATCAGCCAGGTACGCGAATACAGCCCGGTCGGTTATCAGACGCGCAAACGCCACTTGACGATCATTGTGGTACGCACCGAAACAAAGCGAGTTTTTTATAGAACGTTCAACCACCTCAATTGGTCTACCTTTGGCCCAATAGGAATTGCTTAGAAACTCATGGATCAGTGGTAAATCCAGTCGGTTGCGATCTGTTGATATGCGGTAATCCATGCGAAATTCAGCAACACCCTAGATGAGCAATAAGGCAATACCCAGCAAAGCTAAAACAGAGAAACCAATAAAGGCATAGGCTATGTATTTCATGCCTCGGATCATCCGTTGTATTTCACTTCGATCATTAACGTTCGGAAATTCTTGTTGAGGGGTTTCGACGTCTAGAAATTTACACAGCGGCTCCCATCCTTGATCTACAGTAAAAACCAAGAGCCGCTCAGATGGCACCGCCGCTTTCACTTCATCGATTCGCTTTTGATATTCAGCGATCGCACGATCACGATCCACCATACTTCCTTCAAGCGTACCTTGCCATACCAGCTTATGAACCATTTCACGGAGTTTTTTGGCGGGTGGCAGGAAAAACCCAACCAACTTAAATTGCCAACATTTTTCGGTGAAATAAATTGTCTCCATTGTGCTTTTGTACCACGCAACTGGCCCCTTTGGATGCAATGTAAGTATTACTTTTGCGTCAGGGTAGAAATCCAACTGTTCACGCCAAACACAGCTCGCAGGAAAATCCATTGTGGCGCGGTAATTTTTGAAAACTATAGGCCAATCATGATGAGCACCTTCCTTTGACCTGGCCACATTTACCCAAAATTCTAGATGATTCTTGTTTTCTTTATTTAGGACTTCCTTCATGTGGTAGCAGGGAAAACCGAGAATATTGAGTGCGTTTTGCGTCGACATGGTTCCCGTTCGACCAAATCCTGCTCCAATCACATTTACGGACATTAGCTGAACCTCAACTGTCAGGCTTTCTTCTTGTTAAATAGCATAAGTATCGATGAAGAAGTAAACCGTAATTCCACAACTAGCAATAATCACAAAAACCCTTACATATTGTTGAGAGAGATTTCTGGATATATGGGCTGCTATATATCCACCCACCAAGGATCCAACAAGAACAATAAGTCCTTCATACCAAGCAATTACGCCCTCATAGGCAAACAAAATAATAGCTATTAACGACACGGTAGAAGAAACAAGAAGCTTCATACCGTTCATACTATTTATATTGGAGTGCCCAGCCAATGCAAGATAACTAAGGGTGATGATTCCGAGCCCAGCATTGAAGAATCCACCATAGATGCACACCGCTAACAACATCAGAAACAACAGTATACGTCCAAGAGATGATGCATGCTGGTGATGGGAAGTGATACGTTTTAAGGTAATATTTAATTTCCCACCGAAAACAAATAAAACCGTTGCAATTAAAAGCAACCAGGGGATAGCTGCACGAAATAGTGATTCTGGTGTTTGGAGCAACAACCATGCGCCTAAGATGCCGCCGATTAAGCCTGTTAGAATTAATTTTGGTAATTCTTTTTTATGTGCATTTAGATCCTCTCGAAACGCATAAGTGCCACTCAGATATCCGGCGCATGAGGCAAAGGTATTGCTTGCATTAGCGCTAATTGGGGTTACTCCAACAAAAAGCAGGGCGGGGAACGTGATGAAGCTTCCTCCACCGGCAACTGAGTTAAGAATGCCACCGAGAAAGCCAGCACAAAAAAGAAACAGAAATTCAGACAATATAGCTACCCATACTATGGGAATGAAGAATTGATCTTAATAAAATCAAAATTTGTGATGGGTAGAGCCGTTGTCTCACTTGATACCGAATATGTATCCTTTTTTAGAGCTTAACGTCACGATAATTGCCCGACTTTGGTCGGTGCGGTTTTTTCTCGTAGAGAAAAAACGAAGTTCATCGCGTTGTTAGATTCTAGGCGTACAATCAACCCACTCACCTCAACTTTCAAACAATCCCCTATTTAAATCATCAATAATTTCTGTGGGCCACGCTGTCCCATGGCCCGCACGATAGGCTTTTTCTATATCATTTGATTTTCGTTTTATTGTTACAGTACCTTTCACAAAATATAGGTCACCGTCACCGGGAGGATCAGGCTCTTCGAAAATTTCGAAATCATCAACTTCCAAGCCTTTTGCTCGGATAGCATTTTCAACATCTTCTCTGGTTGTTTCATCAATCATAGTAATTTCCTAAAAGAATCTAACGTAGCGAAGCATCCGTTTAACGTTTACGCTCAGCCGCGCCGTTTTTTGGCATCGGATGGGGCGCCTTGTTAGGACATGATCTCATTGATTTGCTCAATATTACTATCAACATGGTTATTGAATCTGTCCATTTCTTTACTATGACTTCCAGTCAGTTTGTAATAACAGGGAACTGCCCTCATAAGCATCATGATGCTGTCTACTATAGAAACATCAAGTTCCGACGCAGCATGTTCATTCGTATGTTTAAGCCAGTTTCGAGGCAGATTTGCTATTTCTCGAGAGAAATCCCTTTTCGTAACGTTTGCTGAATATTCAGTTTGGTACCAGTCATGTAAAAACTCGAATGGTGATTGTTGTCCCCGATGCTGGAGTAAACTTCCAAGAATATCTTCCGCTGCTCCGGCAAGGGATACGGCACAAACATGATCATTTTCAAAGAAGAGCTGAATCGCACGATCCAACTGGACTTTCGCCGCTTCAAGTTTAGAAATGCTCACCATTTAGTAGTCCTAACAGAGGGGTAACAGGCGCTACGCCTGATATGTACATATAGGCGGCTTGTGGACAAAAAAGGAGAAGTTCTTTAGATTCATACGCATATTGTTATTTTCATTGTTCCTGTCTCAATATCCTACGGGTACACTTTAGCAATTTCAATATCCGATATTGGGTAGGCCGCCTATCCCAGTTAATGTATTTTCTAGAAAACTCTTGGATATCTATTTAAAACAACAGGATAGAGAGTAGGTGGGGAAGGGTGTTCAATATCGCAGTACCTTAATGCTTGATATTGGCCAAATGTACTGTATAAAAACTTGGTGCTGCTGCAATTTAAAACTTATTCAAAATGATGTGTATGTAGAAAAGTAGGTCGTACCGAGTGGGTGTTGACTTGAAATACCTTAGCCACTACTTTGTTGCGTCCACCTGTAATGCCACCGGATTTGTAGGAAGCACGCACTATGTCTGAAGTTCATCTCTACCCTGTCAGCAAGGAAGTTGCTGAACGCGCTTTAATCGATAAAGAAGAATATGAGCGCATGTACTCGGAGTCGATTGATGACCCCGAAAAGTTTTGGGGTGAGCAGGGCAAGCGCATTGATTGGATAAAGCCTTACACCCAGGTTAAAGATACCTCTTTTGAGGCGGATGATCTGCATATTCGTTGGTACGAAGATGGCACGTTGAATGCTTGTTATAACTGCGTGGACCGGCATTTGGAAAGCAAAGGCGATCTGCCAGCTATTATCTGGGAGGGCGATGACCCTTCGGTATCGGAAACGGTGACTTATCGCCAATTGCACGAAAAGGTTTGCAAGCTGGCCAATGCGCTGAAGGCGCGGGGTGTGGGCAAGGGCGATGTAGTGACGATCTACATGCCGATGGTTCTCGAGGCGGCAGTTGCGATGTTGGCTTGCGCGCGTATTGGCGCACCGCACTCGGTGATATTCGGCGGGTTTTCGCCCGAAGCCATTGCCAGTCGCATCAAGGCTTGTGGCAGTACGGCGGTTATTACCGCTGATGAGAATCGCCGCGGTGGTCGACTATTCCCGCTCAAGGCTAACGTGGATGAAGCGCTGGCCAAAGACGGAACCGGTAGTGTTCACACGGTGATTACGTTCAAGTCCACCGGTGGTGAAGTAGCCTGGAACGATGCGGTGGATTGCTGGTGGCAGGATTTGATCGCCGATCAATCGGCTGAATGCCCTTGCGAAGAGATGAGCGCCGAGGACCCACTTTTTATTCTGTATACCTCGGGTTCTACCGGCGCGCCCAAGGGGCTGGTACATACCACCGGTGGGTACTTGGTTTACGCCTCGCTAACGCACAAGGTTGTATTTGATTACCACGAGGGCGACGTTTACTGGGCGGCAGCTGATGTCGGCTGGGTTACCGGGCACACCTATATTGTGTACGGGCCGTTGGCGAACGGGGCTATCAATGTGATGTTCGAAGGTATACCCACCTGGCCATCGGTTGCGCGCATGGCGCAAGTGGTAGACAAGCACGGGGTGAACATACTTTATACCGCGCCAACGGCAATCCGGGCTTTGATGGCCGAAGGTGACGCCGCAGTTGAAGGCACCGACCGCAGCAGCTTGAAAATCCTGGGCAGCGTGGGCGAACCGATTAACCCGGCTGCATGGGAGTGGTACTACGAGAAGATGGGCAATAGTGCTTGCCCCATCGTTGATACCTGGTGGCAGACCGAGACTGGCGGTATCATGATAACGCCGTTGCCTGGTGCGACTGATCTGAAACCGGGTTCTGCTGTACAACCTTTTTTTGGTGTGAGGCCTGCGATAGTTGATGCTGAAGGCACCGCGTTGGATGGCGAAGCAGAGGGGGCGTTGGTTCTGTTGGACAGCTGGCCAGGGCAAAGCCGTACGATTTACGGCGACAACGATCGGTTCTTAAAGACGTACTTTTCAAACTTCCCGGGAAAGTATTTCGCCGGTGATGGTGCGACACGTGACAAAGACGGCTACCTGTGGATTACCGGCCGTATGGACGACGTGTTGAACGTATCCGGGCATCGATTGGGCACCGCCGAGATTGAGAGCGCGGTGGTGTTGCACGAAAAAGTGGCGGAAGCTGCCGTGGTGGCGTGCCCGCACGATATTAAGGGGCAGGCTATCTACGTATATGTAACGGTCAACGCGGGTGTGGAGCCTTCAGATGCGTTGCGCAAAGAACTGGTTAGTCAAATTCGTCAGGAGATTGGCGCGATTGCAACACCCGACTTTATTCAGTGGGCGCCGGGTTTGCCAAAAACCCGTTCCGGCAAAATTATGCGACGCATTCTGCGCAAAATCGCCGTCAATGAGTACGATCAACTGGGCGATACTTCAACACTCGCCGACCCTTCAGTTGTCGACGATTTAATTACCAATCGTTTAAATCGTTAAAGACTTAAACCTCCATCAACCACTAGCTGATGGCGGTAACGTAGGCGGTCATGGGGCGCAGATTTCATCGAAACCCACCTAAACTCTATTTAGCCCGCTGATTAAACCGTCGCCCAACGATAGCCGATGCAATATTGGTTTTTTGTACGTCGATGGTGCCGCCGGCCAATCCCCAGCCAAAGGCGTCGCGCACTCGTTGTTCCATGCCATATTCTTTGGCGAAACCGTAGCCGCCCATAACTTGCAAGGCGTGTGCGGTGACGGTTCGGACCATTTCATTGGCAAAACATTTAGCGGTGCTACTTTCCAGAATCGAGGGCAAGCCTTTTGAGGCATTGAACACTGCTCGATAAATCAGCAGGCGCGATGCGTCTACTTGCATGGACATTTCTGCCAGGCGTAATTGTACCGCCTGAAAATCGATAATGGGTTTGCCGAATTGCTCGCGTTCTTGCACGTACTCAGTCACTTGTTCAAGCGCCCCCAGCGCCAAACCCAGGCACATAGTTGCGTTACCGCAGCGCTCTAAATCGAAGGCTTGCATTAATTGACGGAAGCCACCGGCGGGCACAATCTGGTTTTCTATCGGGATGCGCACATCGTCAAATATCACGTCGCAGTGGCCTATGCCGCGCCAGCCCATCAATGACTCGTGCTTTCCCAGGTTCAGCCCGGGAGTATCTTTTTCAACATAAACCGCGCCAATACCTTTTGCGCCAGGTTGGTCGGACATACGACAGTAAACAACGTAGCCATCCGCATGCGCGCCACCCGAAGTCCAGCGCTTTTGGCCGTTGACAATAATTTCATCACCCTTGGTTACGGCACGGGTTTTGAGGTCAGTTGCTGCGGTTCCCGCATCTGGTTCAGATATACAAATACTGACTTGAATATCGCCCGTGCATACTTTAGGGAGTATTCGCTGGCGTAATTCCTCCGGTGCAAAATTTTCGATGGCTTTAATCGGGCCGACAACGGATTCAAATATCGGCCAGGCCGCCGCTGTCGAAATTCGAGCAAACTGTTCCAACACGATGATTGCGTCCAGATTAGACCGACCCAGACCGCCGTACTCCTCGGCGATATTCATTCCAAAAAAGCCTTGTTCGGCGAGTGCGTGCCGCACTTCTACCGAAGGCGGCACGTTGCTTTCTTCGCATTCTGTCGCTACCGCCACCATTTGCTCATCGGCATAGCGTTTGGCAGCGTCCTTGAATTGTTGTTGTTCTTCGCTTAATTGGAAATCCATACTGCCTTCTCGTAAAATTGGCTTGTGTTCAATACACTACACTATATGTTGAATCTTACCGTTGAAGCGAGCACTAGTCTGCGGCAAAGTCTATAACCTTTAACCATTCTTTTCTTTCAAGGCGCACTAGCCAATATTTTGCTATAACTAAAATATTGAGAAAAATTTCGAAGGTGGGAGGCACTATGATTTTATGTAAGGGGATTTTACGCAACATCAAGATCGCAGCGTTAGCGTTGTTTGTGATTTTCACTGTCGGTGTATCGGCCTGCGCGCCAGCGTCTAATGATTCCACGACAGCGGCTGAAGCCACCGCACCAATAACGCCGCTTTATATTTCGACTTATATTTCAAATAAGCAAGTCAGTACTGATTGCGGCGTTGAGGCCACACCAGCGCCATTTCCTGGATTTGCGGGTCGGCCTAATGCGAAGCTTGAAACGATTCCTCCGCCGGTGGTTGGGTATCTTGCCATTGGTGCGGATCGACCGATGGTGGAAACCGATAACGATCGTGTGTCGCCTGGCTACGTATTGATCGAACCGGCCCAGGTTATGCCAGCCTATTTGGTGAATAACAACAGAGAGGTTGTTGCCAGTTTCGAGAACGACTATTTCTCATTCACGCAGTTGCTTGCCGATGGTGGCAGGCTTGCTTCAAGTATCACTTACGACGAGACCTTTGCAGAGCGTGGCGGTCAGCGCGGCTGTATCGAAGAGTACGGCACGGATGGTTCACTAACGTGGCGAGTTCGTCTCGCTAACGAAGACTACATTCATCATCATGATGCTGTAAAACTCGACAACGGCAATGTGCTCGCGCTGGTGTGGGAGCGCGTTTCCACGGATTTTGTGGTGGCTTTAGGAAGAGACCCTGAACATGTTGCAGAAGACGGGGACTTCTGGTTTGAAGGTGTTGTTGAGGTGAATCCCAAAACCGCTGAAATTGTCTGGGAGTGGAGCTCCCGACACCATCTTATTCAGAATTTTGATGCCGGTAAACCAAATTACGGAATAGTGGCGGATCATCCTGAGCTGCTCGACATCAACGCAATTTATTTCAATGCCAATGGTAGCCTTGGATCCGACTGGATACATTTCAATGCAATCGACTACAACGAAGAACTTGATCAGATTGTCATGTCGTCTCCTGATCTGAATGAAATATACATTATTGATCACAGCGTTAACTCCTATGAGGCACAGGGTCACAGCGGCGGTCGGTATGGCAAGGGTGGCGATTATCTCTATCGTTGGGGGAACCCACAATACTATGGGCGGGGCACACAGGAAGACCGACGCTTGCTGAATCAACATGATGTGCATTGGATTGACGCTGGATTACCGGGTGCGGGTAATCTAATTATTTTTAATAACGGCGATGGCCGGGTGCGTCCTTATTCAACGGTCATTGAATTCAGACCCGAGACGAATCTGGATGGTTCCTACGCGTTGAACGAAGGCGAGGCTTACGGGCCGCAAGAAATGGTTTGGGAATATGACCCTGATCCTCAAACCGACGAACGGTTTTTCTCGTTCTTCATTTCCGGGGCGCAACGATTGCCAAACGGGAATACGCTCGTCACTCAAGGTGCCGGAGCCAAGGTTCGAGAGGTGACGGCAGATGGTGATATTGTTTGGGAGTATGCCTACAAGGACGAAACGGATGCGCCGCACATGCTGTTTCGTGCCTATCGTTTCCCTGCCGATCATCCAGCGGTTGTTGCGATTTTGGAGCAAAACGCGAAGTAAGAGTTCGCAAAGAACGTCGGGAAATTTTACCCACTGAACCTATCAAACCAAGCTTGTTGGAGTGCTGGAATAATATGAGTATTAATGAAGTTGTAGCGGTTAGCGCGGTGCGTACCGCAGTGGGTGATTTTGGCGGCAGCCTTAAGAATCACTCCCCTATAGAGTTGGCCGCCCTGGTGATTGCCGAAGCGGTTAAGCGTTCTGGATTAACGAGTGAGGATATTAAACATTGTGTGATCGGTAGTGTCGTGCACACCGAGGCGCACGATATGTATCTGTCGCGTGTGGCAGCTTTGCAGGCCGGTCTGCCCAAGGAAACGCCAGCGCTAACCGTCAATCGGCTATGCGGTAGTGGGTTGCAAGCCATTGTGACGGCGGCTCAGCAAATTCAGCTCGGGTATTGTAAAGCAGCAGTCGCGGGTGGTGCTGAATCCATGTCGCGCGCGGGCTATCTGGCCCAGGGCGCGCGCTTTGGGATTCGCATGGGCGACGGCAAGTTGGTCGATATGATGGTTGCGGCTTTGAATTGTCCGATAGAAAAAGTGCATATGGGCATCACCGCCGAAAATATTGCCGAGAAATGGCAAATCTCCCGTGAGGATCAAGATGCGTTGGCTCTGGAAGGACATCGGCGCGCGGCCGCGGCTATCGAGAAAGGTTATTTTAAAGAACAGATTCTTCCGGTTGAGCTTAAATCCCGCAAAGGCAGCACGCAGTTTGATACCGACGAGCACGTGCGTGGTGATGTTGGCGAAGAAAAATTGGCGAGCTTGCGTACGGTGTTTAAAGAAGACGGTACGGTGACTGCCGGTAACGCGTCGGGATTAAACGATGGCGCTGCTGCGGTCGTTCTGATGGATAAAGTAGCGGCTGAAGAAGCCGGCATAAGCCCCCTGGCCCGATTAGTCGATTACAATGTGGTCGGCGTTGACCCAAAGTATATGGGCATTGGTCCGGTACCGGCCTCTAGAGGTTTGTTGGAAAAACATGGCCTTACGGTGGGTGATATAGACGTATGGGAGGTTAACGAGGCGTTTGCTGCGCAAGCGATCGCAGTCGCCAGAGATTTGAAGATCGACCCGGAAAAAATCAACCCGAACGGCAGTGGTATCGCGATTGGACATCCGATCGGTGCAACCGGCGCAATCATTACCGCTAAAGCACTGTACGAATTACAGCGGACACAAGGTAAGTATGCAGTGACTTCATTGTGTATTGGTGGTGGGCAAGGTATAGCAGCGCTTTGGGAACGTGCTTGATTCGAAAATTGACCTCGACGCATTAGTCTATTAGCGATTATTATCTGCAATCGCTAAATAGGTTTAATCGAGGGTATGAGACATTGCGCGGAATAATATTCATCATTGGGCAGTCGCTCGGTGTTTTATCGGGCATCGGAGTATTTGGTTTGTGGAGCTTTGCGATGTGGGGGCCGACCTCGGTGTTGTCGCTTTCTGGCACAAGCTTTTTTGGCGCTTTTACACAGAGTCTGCTCGCCGTCTTTGCGATAATTGCTTCTGTGCGTGGTCATAGCTTTGCGCTTGGAGTGATATTTTTTATATCGTTTTTTCCAATCGGGTTTTACTTTCTTAGCGAGGCGCACTGGCTCAATTGGACCAGCTGGCTTGATTTCGGCTATTTGTTCGCTGCACTGCTAATGTGGAAAACGCGAAAAAGCAACGGTGCATAATCGATGGTAGAAACCACACCTAACACTCAGACCAAAACTAAAAAGAGCGGCCTGAAGATGGTTGTTGTTATTGCGATGACGTTTACTGCGCTTGCTGGCTTGATCGTCGCGTTGGGATTCAAGGAAATAGTTAGCATCGAGCTAATGCTGCTCATGCTGATTGGGCTGCTCGGTTTATACCTTGCATTTGGAATAATGGCGGCTGTTTATCGCCTGATCAGCAAATTGGAATGAGTGCACAAACCATAGTGAATTGGTAGTATAGTGGCTTGAAAGTAAAGGGTTCTTTTGAATAATAATTCAGGAATAAAAGCTCACCAATAGAAACTCACCAATAGAAAAAGGAGGCGCAACGATGCTAAAATCCATTAACAGAATTTTGGTTCCGATCGATTATTCTACCCACGGTTTTGAAGCTGCATGGCTCGCGTTTTCTATCGCTCGATCAATGGGTGCCTCGCTAACCTTGATTCACATTCATCTTCGAGAAGAAGCGCTGAGAGAGTTGGTTGCTATCGACAAGGACGAAGTTGCCGTGCTTTCGGAAGAAAGTTTTGGTGAGGCCCTGGAAGCAATAGTAGGTGATCCGTCTTATGAGAACCTTAAAATCGCGATCGAACATAGCGTCGTAGAACTGACTACGGTTAGCTACCATCCGGCGACCGAGATATGTAACTATGCTACGGAGAAAAATGTTGACCTGATTGTTATGGGCTCGCGCATTCACACAAAACTAGAGGATCTGTTGCTCGGCAATGTAAGTACCCGGGTGCTGCAAAAATCGCCTTGTCCGGTTACCATAGCTCATTAAGATCGAGTCCTTAAGACCTGCTTCACAGGGTTTATGAGTTTTATTTGATTTATATCCGGGTATAAGTCAAATAATCGTTCAAACTATTCCACACCTTACTATTTCGCCAAAGATTGGTTAGCTCAGGTGTTCGCCTTTTCTGCCAGAAAAAATGCACTACACTTCAAACTTTATATTGACCCCCATCTTGCTGTGGCTGCTGATTTGTGGTCAGCAAACGGCTGCCCATGGAGGGGTTGCTTTCGATGACGATGTTTGCAAACTCAACATCGGTTTTTTGCAAGCGCATTTTACTGTGTACCAACCGCTGGCTAGCGCGTCAGAAGAGTTTTGCGAAGATATACCCGATGCTACCAAAAGCGTTTTTGTGATGGATTATCTGCATGATTTTCTAAAACAAATGCCGGTTGATTTTCGTATCATAAAAGATACCCACAACTTTGGAATTTTCGCCAAATGGGATGATATTGTCGGCCTCGGCAATGACCAGATTGAAGCGGATACAGTGTTTTATTATCCGCCGGTAATACAGTCAGATGGTGCGTTAACGGTCGAGTATGATTTTCAGGAGGTGGGCGGTTATATCGGTATCGTTAATGCGCAACACCCGACGCAGGAAAAAACCTACCATGCAGTGTTCTTTTTTCAGGTGGGCGGTAGCGACTGGGGGTATATATCATTATTTATAGCACTGGTCGTTCTGGCGCAAGGGGTTTACTGGTTCAGTAGCCGACGACGTTCTATTTCAACTGGTTGATCTAAAAAATGCGCACTAAAATTTTATTAGCGGCAATATTTGTTGCATTTCTGTGTTTTCCGCCCCAATGGTATCCCGAGTCAGTACGCTTGCAGCTTGATGGTTGGTTTGGCGCTCGGAGTTATCGAGCGCTACCGGCATCAATAGAGCCTACCGAACTCAATGGAGAAGTTCAGTGCCCTGAAGACCTGCCTGGTTGGCGCGAAGCCCAGACGATTGCCGGTGTGGATATTCGGCGGTCTTCAACCTGCGTTGCTGATAATCCCAGCGCTGTCGCTGCCTTTGTGCGTGGTACCAACAATGTTTCTCAGCAAGTTCTCATGGATAGTGGTTTGACGCCCGACGCTGTTGTAAAAGGACGTGACCTGGATGGCGATGGAGACCCGGACGAAATCCATATTCGCCTGGAAGTGGTCGAGCTTAACGGCAGCTCTCCAGATCTGGATGTGCCGATAGCGCAGTACTCGATTGCGCCGGGAATCATGCCGGGTTTCTGGGTTTTTGTGCCGAAGACCTTTGGTATGGCGACAGAGAACTTTGAGTCGATTAAAGCGCGAGCTATGTTGCGCGCGCCGTCACCCGCGATCCGCGTCGAACAGGGGGACCGGATAAAAATCACGCTTGAAAATAGCCACTACATGCCGCACACCATGCACTTTCATGGTGTTGACCACCCGTATGTCGATGCGCAAGGCGAAGGTAATGATGGTGTTCCATTAACCAGCGCAATGCCGGTGATGCCCGGTGGTGCACGTACCTACGATTTACAGCCACGCCAGTCGGGCACTATGTTTTATCACTGTCATGTGCAGCCTCAGGTACATATTATGATGGGCTTGCAGGGGCTTTTTGTAGTGGAAGAAAATAGACCCAACAATTGGGTGCAAACGCTCAACGTGGGTGCCGGCCAGGTGCGTGCGCCCTCGGTCGCGGTAACCGAAAAGTACGATCGCGAGTATGATTTGCAATATCTCAACATTGATCGTGAGCTTAATAATCTGATTCAGGCTTCCAGCGATCCACGTGTGATCACCGAGCAGATGCACAATCGCTACAATATTACCGAAGCAAGCAGCGATTACTTTACCGTCAACGGTCGATCCTTTCCTTATACCTTTCGGGAATCTTTGGTTATCGCTAAACCCGATGAACACATTAAATTACGCGTAGCCAATGGTGGCAGCGAGGGCGTTGCGTTCCATACGCATGGTCATAAAGTCACCGCTACCCATTATGACGGCGTAGAGATCAACCCTTCCGCACAGATCACTCGCGATGTGGTTTGGATTGCCAGTACGCAGCGTGTTGATTTGGATCTGGATACCACCAACGACGGCCTGCATTCGTACGGCAGTGGGGTATGGCTGTTCCATGATCATCAGGAGAAGGGGGTCACCACGGATGGCATCGGCCCGGGCGGTAATATCAACGCCATTGTTTACGAAGAGTACTTGCAGGATAACGGTTGGCCCGAAACGCAAGGCGTCGATTACGAGCCATATTTTACCGAAGCCTATTATCGAAAAGAGATTCCGGTTTGGCGCGCTTACGCGGGGGAGTTGTTTTCACCCGCCGGTACGGATTATTGGATGTTGGTGCGTCTTCTGGGTCTGGCGCTATCGCTCGGTGTTTTGGTGGTGTTGGTATTTAGCCGTTTTACCCATCGCATAGCCGATGAATAGCAGAGCCATGATGGCGATCAATGTTTCGTGGCTGTTTTTTCTGGCGACAATTTGCGCACAGGTTTCTCTGGCTCAACACCCAGACCCTCACGCTGGACACAGCATGACCGAACAGCAATCCGAAGGCATGGATCATGAGTTGGCCGAGGAGGATGCCGGGCGCATGGATCATGACATGACCGGGCAGGACTCTGAACACACCGATCATAATATGGTGCTGGATAACGATGGTTTGG
>JABJKL010000156.1 GCA_018660405.1 Pseudomonadota bacterium
GCACCATTAATCGAGCAAAACGCTTCGAGCTTGTCCAGAGCGCCTGCGGCCTCAAACACATGCGCCAGTACAGATATCGCCACCGTTACGTTAAAGATGCCGGCACAGCCGCAGCTTGACTCCTTGATGGTCACTGTATGGGGCGCCGAGTCTGTTCCCAAAAAGAACTTCTTGTTGCCCGATGTAGCCGCGTCAAGCAGGGCTGCTCTGTGCGACTCTCGTTTGGCGACTGGCAAGCAATAATAGTGAGGCTGCATGCCGCCAACCAACATGGCATTTCGATTGATGACCAGATGATGCGGCGTAATGGTGGCAGCGACTTTATTTGAAGCAGAGCGTACGAACTGAACGCCATCTTCAGTCGTAATATGCTCAAAAACGATACGCAATTGTGGAAAGCGCGCTACCAACCCAAGTAATATGCGCTCAATAAATACTGCTTCACGATCAAAGATATCAATTGCCGGGTCTACCACCTCACCATGGATAAGCAATGGCATTCCAATTTTTTCCATGATCTCGAGTACTGGATATATCTTTTCAACATTTAGAACGCCTGCATCAGAGTTTGTTGTTGCACCTGCTGGATAAAGTTTAGCGGCGGCAACAACGCCTTTCTCAAAACCCTCCCGCACGTTGGCCGGGTCGGTTCCTTCGGTGAGGTAAAGGGTCATCAAGGGCTCAAACGCAGAGCTGTCTGGTGGGATGGCCATCTTGATTCTATCCCTGTAAGAAACGGCATCCTGATAGCTAACGACCGGTGGGGTAAGATTGGGCATGATAATAGCGCGCCCAAAGTGCTTTGCCGTAACCGGTAAAACAGACTTTAGCATCGCCCCGTCGCGCACATGCACGTGCCAGTCGTCCGGACGCCTCAAGCTAAGCTTTTCAGCCATGTTATTGATCAATCATCTATAACTGCAACAATGTTGACTTCCAACAACATTCTTGGATCGGTTGCCAAACGAACTACCTGTACAGTGGTTGTGGCGGGTGTGTGCTCACCAAAATATTCCTGCCAAACGCTGAAAAAATCGTTCTGATTCGTCAAGTCGGTTAAATAGCGTGTCGATGAAACAACATCGTCAAAAGTCGCGCCGGTGGCTTCCAAGCCCCTTTTAACATTCTCCATAACCAGACGTGCCTGACCTTCCATGTCACCGGGAATGGTATCAAACTCTTCGGCTACATGGGGATGCTGATGATATACCGGTGCAGCAGTAACGCCAGCCAGGTAAATCGTCTTCCCGCCGGTTACCGTAATGGCCGGCGCATAGGGTATCCAGGTATCCGGTGCATCAGGCAAATGAATGACTTCCATTTCCTTGATACTACCAGAAGGGCCGTCACCAGAAGGGGTGGGATTGCAGGATGCCAACAACATTGTTGTGGCGACTACCAGTACTAACCTGAGTATAGGCATACGTTATCTCCGATTTTTATATTGAGTTCTTAAAGCAAACCAGATAACCAGTATAACTGGTTATAATTTTCCTTGTTTTTGCGCTGGATTAATAGCTAGTGTAGTGTCCTAAACTGTATGACGCTGTTTTGCTACAACGATTTAGGCAAGCTTTAAGCTAAAAGCCAGCACCTAGCCACAGCCACCATTTATCGGTATCAACTTTACCAAAGATAGCGTCACCTGCGGAATATTTAGCGAATTTGATTCCGCTGTAATAGTTTTTACCGAACTTCCTGGTGTACTGCAGATTGATTTCGTTACCTAGATCGTTAAACCTCTGCGCATCAATATCAGTTGAAAAGTCATGATAGGTAGCAATCCAGTCTCCGCCGACAAGCTTGCCTGACACGGTCAAATACAGATCTTCAACTCCAGCACTGGGCGTGCCAAGAAACTGATCTGCCCAACCGTTAAATTTGTGTAAAGTGGCGAGTGGCGTACTGAAAGCCCCCTCCCCATTATCTGAACCCAACGATTCAAGCCCCACTTTAGCGGTCAAGCCGCTTAACGCAACACCGACTTCCAGAAAAAGATAATCAGTTTTCAGCGTATCGTTGGCATCCTGCGAAGCAAACTCGGCGGTATATAAAAAACTATTTTCACCCACTTTGCGTGAACCGTCAAAACGAAGGCCGTAGGTATCAAGGGAGTTATCGGTGCTGTTATCTATTTCCAGCAAATATGCGTATCCGGTTAGTGTGCCGAAACCGGTTTCGTAAGATGCGTTTAACCAACTATCTTTAGAATCTATATCCTGATCTTCAGCAAAAATACGATTACGTTTCACTATATGAGAAGCTTTTATATTGATCGCATCATTTGCCTGGTAACTTAGTGTCACCCCATCGAAAGTTTGACGATCCTGACGCCAACCAACGTCTCCTACGAAGCGGTGATTGTCGAGAATGATAAGCTGGCGACCAATTTTTCCGGAAAAACCATTCGCCTTATATTGGATATACGCTTGATCCAACTCGGTGGACTCAGGATCGGCGACCACAGAATAAATGCCGGTGTTAAATCCGCTTGCCGGGACGCTGAAATTATCCACTCCGAACACGGGGCGGCTATCTTCAAATTCAATCGCTGCCGAAAAACCAACGTATTCCGCAGTCGCGTAACCTAGCCGGGTGCGAAGCGTCAGCGCTTCGGCGTCTTGTAACGAGTCTTCCTGGTCTACCGTTTCAAAACGCAAACGAAAATCTACGTAGGACTTCCCAGAGGTCAGCGCTTCGGTAAACGATTCCGCCGCGTAAACGGAGGTGACTGCAACCGACGCCAATAAAATAGCCATTGCTCCGAACGTATCGAGACCATAATTTTTACGTCTCATTGGATTCTCCTGTTTGATCATTAATGTAATTAAGTTAATTCGCTCGACTACCACCATCGATTGATATTTGCGCTCGATGTTATGGGTTGTAGAACTCGCCACCTTTGCGTAGATAAAACCACCAATTGATGACCACACACACTCCATAAAAAATAGCGAAACCTATCAACGCGACTTCCGGCGTGGTGGCTTCAATTTGTTCACCAATGACTTTAGGGATATAAAAAGCGCCGTAAGCTGCCACCGCAGATGTCCAACCTAAGACTGGCCCCGCCTGCTCTTTGGGGAATACCATTGCGATGGTACGAAACGTAGAGCCGTTGCCAATACCGGTTGCCGCAAACAAAACCAGAAACAAGATAAAGAACGGCACAAAAAACTCTTCAGGCGCGGCAGAACCGTAAGCAGCCTTCATATAGAAGGCGACCCCCAGAGCGCTTGCAACCATAATAATCGAACAAATTTGTGTGACCAGTGCGCCACCCACCTTATCCGATACCCAGCCGCCAACCGGACGAATCAGAGCACCAATAAAAGGCCCCATCCAGGCATACATCAACGCACTGGGACCATTGACGTTAATTGTATCGTGGGTCGTTACGCCATTGGTCATAACGTGGCTATAGCCAAAGATCACTTTGATGGCTAACGGAAATGCCGCCGAAAAACCAATAAAAGAACCAAACGTCATGGTGTAAATCACACTCATTACCCAAGTGTGCTTATTACCAAAAATTTGATATTGCCGGGTTAAGCTTGTACCTATCTCACCTGGCAAAGCTTTTAACAATAAAACGGTCATTGTTATCACAATCAATAGAACAATTTCTTTTGGAATACCAAAACCAGATCCATTTGCACTTTCTGGCAACAGTAACCACAAACCGAAAATGGCAGTCGCAAAGCCGATTCCTAACATCATGGAGATTCTGCCAAATGCCAATGCAGGGCTGCCAACATTAGGCGATACGCCCTCAGTTCGAATATTGTTCATACCAAACC
>JABJKL010000062.1 GCA_018660405.1 Pseudomonadota bacterium
ATTTTAATCTCTTCAAGTTTGGCAAGTTGCCGCAACCGCAGCTCCAATATCGATTCTGTTTGGCGTTCAGATAATTCAAACGCTTCCATTAGCGCTGGTTTTGGCTCGTCGGTCGTTCGAATAATCTTGATCACTTCATCTATATTCAGAAATGCGGCGAGCAATCCTTCCAACACATGCAGGCGATCAACAACTTTCTCATGACGATACTGAAGACGCTTTCGTACCGTTTCCACTCGATACTCAAGCCACTCTTTGAGCAGGCTTCGCAAATCAAAAACACGTGGGCGCCCGGTTAAATCGATCATGTTTAAATTCACACGATAGCTTCGCTCCAGGTCGGTAGTCGCGAATAAATGCGCCATCAAACCTTGAAAATCAACACGATTGGATTTCGGTTCAACGACTAAACGCACTGGATTATCCTGGTCGGATTCATCGCGCAAATCGGTCACCATCGGGAGCTTTTTCTCGCGCATTTGGGCAGCAATTTGTTCAAGCACTTTCGATCCAGATGCCTGGTACGGTAAAGCAGTGATCACTATGTCATTGCCCTCTCGAATCCACATAGCTCGCTGGCGCACCGAGCCGTTTCCCGATGCGTACATCTCCCGAATTTGCTCTGGCGAAGTAATGATTTCCCCAACAGACGGAAAATCTGGCCCCTGAATTATGTTGCAAATTTCATCGAGGCCAGTGCTCGGCTTGGTCAATAGCTGCAGACAAGCTTCAACAACCTCCCGAACATTGTGAGGCGGTATATCCATCGCCATTCCCACGGCTATACCAGAGCCCCCATTGAGCAGTACATTGGGCAATCGAGCAGGTAGTGATTTGGGTTCCTTGAGTGTGCCATCGAAGTTCGGCAACCACTCGCAAGTACCTTGCCCAAGCTCGGAAAGCAAAGTTTGCGCGTATTTTGTCAGCCGCGATTCGGTATAGCGCATCGCGGCAAACGATTTGGGATCGTCTGTGGAGCCCCAATTACCTTGCCCATCGATTAGCGGGTAGCGATAACTAAATGATTGAGCCATCAATACCATGGCCTCGTAGCAAGCGGAGTCGCCATGCGGGTGAAACTTACCTAACACATCACCCACGGTTCGAGCAGACTTTTTGTGCTTGGCTGCTGCGCTCAAACCGAGCTCAGACATCGCGTATACAATGCGCCGTTGCACCGGCTTCAAACCGTCGCCAATAAAAGGTAATGCGCGATCCAGAATCACGTACATTGAATAATTCAGATACGCTTTCTCGGCAAATTCGGCAAGCGCCTGACTTTCGATATTTGGATTTATGCTCATAGGAATTACCGGACCGTTTAGTCGGTCGAATTATTCCACATAAGTGATCTCGATAAATTATTAAAGATCAATATCCACCTTATTTAGGACACTACACTAGAATTTAAGCGTGCTAACATCGCCGTAATTATCCTTTTCGGGAACTATTCGAATGCCTCGTCTACCCTCCGTCCTTTCTCCAAGAACATTAGCCCTCCTTAGCCTGCTTGCTATTAGTAATATTGCCTCCGGGCAAACTAGCAATCTTCAGAATGATAATCTGGAAGAAATTAGTATTATTGGCACTCGTCTTCCGGTTTCCCCTGCGTCGGTTCTACCCAACATTGCCGTTTTATCGAGCGAACAGCTCGAGCGCATTAATCACAGCCACGTACAGGAAGCGTTAAGCCGGGTCCCCGGGGTCAACATGCAGCGAGGCAGTGGGCAAGAATCTTTAATGGCGATTCGCAGCCCGGTGCTCACTGGAGCCGGTGCCTGCGGCAGCTTTATGATAAGCGAGAACAACATCCCTGTACGTGCTGCAGGGTTTTGTAATCTGAACGAATTGTTTGACGCTCATACAGAACAAGCGGCGCGCCTCGAAGTTCTACGTGGGCCTGGTACCGTCGCGACCGGCAGTAACGCATTAACGGGCGGCGTTAATGCCTATCTGGGAACCGATGTAGACAATGCCATCAGTGTTGAGGTCGGTTCTAATCAATGGGTGCGCGCCAAGGCCCGTTATGCCACGAGCGATGAAAACGGTAGTTTGGCAGCCTACTTTACCAGCACTCACGATGGCGGATTCCGCGATAGTTCAGGATTTACCCAGCAAAAGTTTAGCCTGCGTCAGCAAAAGAACTTGTCGAGTGGCACTCTGGATAGTGGACTCACTATCGCCTATCTGGATCAGCAAACCGCTGGTTTCGTGGTCGGAGAAAACAGCTATTTGAGTAAGCAATTAAGCAGCCAAAATGTGAACCCCGATGCCTTTCGGGAATCGCTTTCGGTGCGTGCCTGGAGCAGCTACCACGTGCAGCGCGACAATGGTGTCGAATGGGTCATAACGCCCTTCGTCCGATACACCGATATGGATTTCTTTCTGCACTTTGCGCCAGGCACACCGCTGGAAAGCAATAAGCAAAAAAGTGTCGGCCTTCAAACAGCATTGAATTGGCAACCTGGCGAAGCCTTCAAGATTAGCGCTGGCCTGGATCTTGATATCGCGAACGGCTCTTTACTTGAGACTCAAGCCGAGCCAACCTCTGGATCAGCGTTCTTGCGGGCCACCGTGCCGGCCGGTGTGCACTATGATTATGAGGTGAATGCCGTCAATGTGGCAGCGCATATTAGCGCGCAATGGCAACTGGCAAACGAGTGGGCCCTTAGCATTGGAAGCCGACTTGAACAGCAATTCTATGATTACAACAACCTTGCCGTAAGTGGCAGAGTTCGTGAAGATGGAACCACCTGCGGCTTTGGTGGTTGTCGCTTTTCTCGTCCGGCCGACCAGTCTGACCGTTTTACCAACTTGTCACCTCGAGTGGAGTTAAGCCATGCACTCGGAATGAACAGTCGCTTTTTCGCGATCGCCAGCACCTTTGCCAGAGCACCGCAAGCCACAGAACTCTATCGCCTGCAACGTGCACAAGTTGTCGCCGACCTCGATTCTGAAAAAAGCAAAAGCCTTGAACTGGGTTTCCAATGGTTAACTAATGACTTAGCTCTGAATGTTTCCTTATGGGGGATGAAGAAAACAAATGTTATTTTGCGCGACAGTAATTTCTTTAATGTGGCTGACGGTGAAACCAGCCACTACGGACTGGAAGGTTCGTTTACCATAAACCCGGCACGTAATATTGAAATTTCAGGCACGTTGAATTTCGCGCAACATGAATATCGCAATAACGCCGCTGCCGGCTCTGAGCCAATTAAAGGTAACGAGATTGATACCGCACCCGGTTTTTTCGGTGACCTGAGGTTGCTTTGGAAAATCACCGAAACGAGCGAGCTGGAACTACAGGCCAGCAACATGGGAAGCTACTATATGGAACCTGACAATCGTTTCGAATATGCAGGCCACACGGTATACCATCTACGTGGGCAAATGCGTATCGGTGATCAATGGCGAGCTTTTGCGCGTATTGTAAACGTAACCGACCGACGCTACGCAGATCGTGCGGATTTTACGGGTTTTACCGGGCAACGATATTTCCCTGGCGCGCCTCGATCAATATTTGCCGGGCTTGAATGGCGCAAAGAATAACTTCGACTAGTGCCCCTCATACAAGCCCTCGATTTCAGCAGCATACCGCTCAGCCACTTTTAGTCGCTTCAACTTAAGCGTTGGGGTAATCAAGTCTTCCTCAATGCCCCATTTTTTTAGGGTGGAATGAATCCGCCGTATCTGCGCGTAGCCAGGGAATTCTTTCAGATTGTCTGTCAGTTGCCCCAATATCAATTGTTCAACTTTTTCTTCATTCAGATCAACATCACTGGCTAATTTATTGGCTCGGCAAAATGCCTTCCAGGCGTGTGGCTCTAAAACCAACAATGCAGACAAATAGGGTTTCCCTTCACCCACGATCATTACCTGTCGAACGATAGGATCGGATACCAGAGCCTGTTCCATATCGGCAGGAGGCACTTTTTCTCCAGTCGCCAACACCATAATATCCTTCAGTCGACCCGTTATCTTAAGAAAGCCTTCGTCAAAACACGCTTTATCGCCCGTCTTAAGCCAACCGTCTGTCGTCATTGTTGCCGCGGTTGCTTCATCATTTTGCCAGTAACCCAACATTATGTTATCGCCGCGGACCAGCAATTCATCATCCTCACCAATGCAGACCTCAACGCCGCGCAATGGCAGACCAATCGTATCCAGACGATTGAACTCCTCGGTATTCACCGAGATTACCGGACTGGATTCGGTCAATCCATAACCCTGCATCAGCGGCAAGCCAAGCGATGTAAAAAGCCTGCCCACGTCGTAAGGTAATGGCGCCCCTCCAATGACTGCAAAACGTAATTTTCCACCCAGGATCGCGCGAATTTTAGACGCAACAAATTTATCGAGCAGTGGCCAGAGCAATAACGCTGGCGACCAGCTCGCTCTTCCCTGCATAGTTTGGAACCTTTTCCAGCCAACACTTACCGTCCAGTCAAACAAGAATCGCTTGGCTGAGGATCCGTCGGCAATTGATTGCATGACCCGGCTGTAGAAACGCTCAAATATTCGAGGTACAGCGATGATTGTCGTTGGCCGATGAAATTGCAGGTCTTTTAAAAGCTTTTTAACCGATCGGTTATAAACGGTCCTGCACCCCGCCATGATGTCAACGTAATACCCAATGGTTCGCTCAAATGTGTGCGAAAGCGGTAGAAAAGATAGCGCCACATCATCCGGTCTTATCGGAACACTGCGCAAGCCCGCATAGGCATTGCTTAACATATTGTGATGCGACAACATCACGCCTTTTGGTCGACCCGTAGTACCAGAGGTGTAGACAATGGACGCCAGATCATCGGCTTCCGACAGACCTCTTTCCAAATGAGCGCCCTTCGCTGGCAGCCATTCCTGCAACAGATGCACGTTTACGGGTAGTGCTTTGGCCGCTTTTAATACAACAATCGTTGTAAGCCCCACAAGAGTCTCTTCGCATTGCTCAATTGCCTGCCACTCTTTTAAAGTTTCAGTGACTAGAACCCGGGCACCGCTATTCTCAAGCACATAACTGGCATTATCCGCGCGGTCTTCAACGTAAAGCGGAACCACCACCAAACCAAGTCGTAAACAAGCCTGATCACAAGCAACCCACAGAGTGCCATTAGGTATATGAATGGCAACACGATCACCTTTTTCGATGTTCAACTCGTTAAGGGCAATCTGCCAACGCTCTACTTCCTCCGCCATTTCCGCCCAGGTCCGATCAACCCAGGTTTTGCTGCTTGAATCGAATTCGGTATAAGCCACCCGATCAGCAGAGCGCCGAACGCGCTCACGAAATAGTTGGTCAAGTGTGCGTGCTTGATCCGGAGCGATTACGTCAAGGTGCGGGTTACCGCTAATTCCATCAGGAGGGTAAACCGTCGCCTGATTCTCATTCATTGGCACGGCTCATGGTGAGCAAGAAATAGTGACTATAGAATTGGTGACTGTAAAAATCGCGTCCATAAAATTAGTATCGCATATGTCCCTTGATGACGTGAGAGACTTATCGACATTTTGCGTTTTGGCGGTAAAAGAAAAGTGCATGTGCTAAAGTCGCGCGCTAAATCTAGTCGGGATAAGTATCTCTGAAGAGTTGAAACAAACCTATACCAAATTATGCGTTTAATCTTATTAGGTGGCCCCGGCGCGGGCAAAGGAACTCAAGCAAATTTCGTTACTGAGAAGTTTGGCATACCACAAATTTCCACTGGCGATATGCTCCGTGCAGCGGTGCGCGCAGGCACTGAACTCGGTAAGCAGGCCAAGCAAATTATGGACGCAGGCGACCTGGTTTCAGACAAATTGATCATTGAATTGATCAAAGAGCGGTTGGCGCAAGACGACTGCAGTGGCGGCTACTTGCTCGATGGGTTCCCTCGCACCATTCCACAAGCCCACGCCATGAAAGAAAACAGTATTCATGTTGATCATGTTATCGAGATTTTTGTCGATGACGAAGAGATCATTCGTCGCATCAGTGGCCGACGCGTGCATTCGGAATCTGGCCGTACCTATCACGTAGAATTCAACCCACCCAAAGTAGCTGGCAAAGATGATGAGACGGGTGAAGCGTTAATTCAGCGTGAAGACGACCAGGAAGAAACCATTCGCGTTCGCCTCACGGTTTACCACGAGCAAACAGAGCCCTTGGTACGGTATTACGAGGACTGGGC
>JABJKL010000157.1 GCA_018660405.1 Pseudomonadota bacterium
GACGTGAGCGCATCAAACTTAAAACCTTGGCGATGCGAAAGCAAAACCATTATGCTAACCGAGCAAATCAACTCAATTGATGGACGGGATACTCTCTTATACTAGAACCCGATCTGTCCAAAAGGTTCTGACGACGTACATGAATTTTAAGGCTGAGGATGTACTCGAAGTGCTGGGATCAACGGGCCACTTATTAAGTAAACACGAACTAAGCGCGTTTTTTCGCAAGCAGGGTCATAAGCATTATCGTGAATGCAAGGATCAAGTGCTTCGAAATTTTCTCAAAGGATTACAGCTTAAATATCGTAAAGACGATTAAGTTGTCCGGCTTTTTAACCAGAGCTAACGAATATTGGGGTGGTGCGTCATATTTTCCATCAAAGGGAGATCCCGTTCCAAACAAGGCGGCGCCTGGAGAATTTCGACATCTGTCAGCGTCGCTATTCGGGGCCTTAACTCCCAGGGTTCGGCGAGCACGGCCGGGTCCTCGGCGACTACTTCCCAACGCAAGGTGTCGCCGTCTCGGCTTATACGTTCGGTCACTTTTAAGCCTGTGGTATGGAATGAACCATCATCGGTGAGCCAGGTGTCGTCGGTGAGGTTATTGGTTTCAACCACCAATGTGTCGCCTTCCCAGTAACCGATCGCATCCCCAAGAGCACTGGCTTCTATATCGGTTCGATGCCCACGCCCGTCTAAAGGGACGACCCGAAAGTAATTGCCATTTACATCGTCATATAGAAATACTATTTGATCTGTTTGTTGCACGATCATATCTGGCGGACCGATACGTGGAACACCTGGCGACATACAGCGAAGAATTGAGTCTTCTTCAACTTGTCTTTCATTAAGATCCCGAACCTTGGCTGCAAATTCCGGCTTGTATTTTGGTCTGTCTGGTGGTGGATGAGCCACCGCTGCCGCAGTAGGTGGCGCTTCGTCGCATGCCGCGACACATATGGAAGCCCCTATTATTTTTGGCTGAACGAAATCGATTCCCGATCCATTATTCCAATTGCCACTTAGATCAGGGTGTTCATTATCTGATTGGGCAAAGGTCGGGTTGGCGGATATGAACAAACCGGCCAATAAAACATTGGCAATAGAATATGGCTTACTCATCACTATCTCCTCCGCTGGCAATCGCCGCACGAGCTGCAGACAATTGATAAAAATGGCCATCATCGTAGGTGATTCGATATATCCAGCCGCTTTTCAGGTCTTCATTACGCGCTGCAATGCCAGTTATTGTGACCGGTTTACCGTCTCCCAATAACATGGTCCTGGTAACGCCCGCTTTTGTCAGAAATGCAGTTGGTGCGGATTCCAGTTGCCATTTGGTTAATCTATTAGCTTCATCCTCTGTTTCACTATAAACATCCAAATGAATATAGGTGTGCGGATTAATCCATTCCACATCGGTGATGATGCCGGTCAGGTTGAATTCGTTATCAGGATTAAATACACCGACAACCGAATGGTGAGCCAACACAACAGGCATGCTAAAGAATACAAACGACAGAAATATAGTTGTTAAGGGTGTTTTCATCCAGCCATGATAATCAGTGATCACTGGCAAAGCAATAGGGGGGCAGGCGGTGTGGATCGGGATGAATTGTAAAGGTTGGTTGATCACAAGGTCGATTCATTCTATAACAGTGCCCGGCCGCACAATTATCTTAATAAAATACAAACCTATAATTACGGAGGGGTTCCATGAACAATCGATACGGTTTTTTGCAACTTGTTTTTATGTCCTTGGTTGCAAGCGCATTGTTTAGCGTAAATGCACAGGCGCAAGATTTCGATGCAGTGGAAATAAAATCACACAAAGTCACCGACAATATCTATATGTTGGAAGGCGCGGGCGGCAATATTGGTCTTTTCTTTGGTGAGGATGGGGCCTTTATGATCGATGATCAGTTTGCTCCGCTATCAGAAAAGATAGTTGCCGCAATTCGCGAAATAACCGATGAAGAAATACGATTTTTGATCAATACCCATGTGCATGGTGACCATATCGGCGGCAATGAAAATTTCTCCGCGTTAGGCGCTTTGATTGTTGCGCATGACAATGTCCGTCAGCGCATGGTTGAAGGCCCTGCGAATTTGCGTTCAGAAGAAAATGATCCACCTTCTGCGGTAGAGGCTTTACCGCTCATTACGCTGGGTGATGAGATTAACTTTCATCTGAATGGCGAACGGGTAAATATCGTCAGTTTTGGTCCAGCGCATACCGATGGTGATGTTTTTGTTCACTTTATCGATTCCAATGTTATGCATATGGGCGACGTGTTTCGAACCACGACCTACCCGATTATTGATTTTGATAACGGCGGTAATTTCCATGGAATTATTGCTGGATTGACCAAAGCTGTTGAGCGAGCAGACGACAACACTATTATCATTCCTGGCCATGGCGTCATATCTGATAAAGCAGCGGTGCAGCAGGCCATCGATATGTACGTCGATATTCTGGACGGTGTGAAAACCTTAAAAGATCAGGGTAGCTCAGTGGATGACGTTCTTACGGCCAACCCTGGTGCCGAATACGATGAGCGCTGGGCGGGTGAAGGCATGTTTGGTGGTAAGGAAGCAATGCTGCGACGCATTTATATAGAGCTGGACTA
>JABJKL010000073.1 GCA_018660405.1 Pseudomonadota bacterium
ATATCTCGTACCGTTTTCTCAGCACTGCGTTTCGTTGATTTAGAATAAGTCATCATCGTTTCCTCTTGGATTAACGATGAACGAAAAGTCTCTCTTAGACAATCACCTTAAACTGTCCAACTAGTGCTGACGGGGTACACCGTGGAGAAGCTGAATTTGGCTAGATTTTCCCATTATTTTCGATAAATAGAACGACTATTCGCCCCAATTAATGAGAAATTCTAACCTAAATCAGCCTTCCCTCGTGACGATTTCTATTCTCGGGCAGGTTCCTAATCCAATCGAATTTTGCGGACATTGCTGTTTATTAAGTAATTTTTTGACCACGAAAAGGGTCTGATGCAGTGAATTTGCTTTTTTAGCAATTTTTAATATTTTTAGCAGTCTTTCAACTTTTTAATAGCTTTTAATTATGGGGTAACAGAAATGAAAAAATCACACATTGCACAAGCATTGATCGCTGGCGCGGCGCTTGCCGCCGCTGGCACTACCTTCGCTGCGGCGAATGCGCAGCTGACAATTGCCGAGGACGCGTCCGAGGACGTCAGTACTACGCTGACTGAGTGGATCGCAAGCGGTACCGCGGCCAGTGGCAGGAAAGACAAGTGTTACGGTATTGCACTGGCGGGTGAAAATGATTGCAAAGCCGGCGCGGGGACTTCTTGTGAGGGAACTTCTACCGTTGATTTTCAGGGCAATGCATGGACTTACGCACCAAGGGGCACTTGCGAAGCCATTGTTACACCTGAAGGTGTCGCATCTCTGACTGAACTGGATCGCAATAATCCATAGCATTGTAATAAGCACTATATAGAAACAGTAATCGAGCCTGAGGTGGCAAACAAGACCACGCCATGTTCGGCCGGAGTCGGATTTAAACCTGATTATTTTCAACAGGCTATTTCCGCGACCGAAACTGACCTTTGGTTGGAAGTTCATACCGAAAACTATCTGGTGGATGGTGGTATCAGGCTCGATCAACTTGAACAATTACGTAAGCAATTCCAACTTAGCTTTCATGGAGTCTCTGCGTCACTCGGTGGTACGGAGCGCGTTGCCCCGGAATTCACCTCCGCGATAAAAAAACTGATTGATCGCTTTCAACCCGGTTTGGTGTCAGAGCACGCGGTATGGAGCCGCAGTGCCGGTAATTACTTTCCTGATTTATTCCCATTACCCAGAACGCAGCAAGCCATGTTGCAACTCGTTAATGGGGTTTCGACTTATCAAGACGGCATTGGTCGGAAAATTCTATTAGAAAACCCAACGAATTATCTCGATTTTATTAGCGAGATGGACGAGCCGGAATTTCTTGTAGAAGTCGCCGCTCGTAGCGGTTGCGGCTTACTGCTCGACGTTAACAACCTTTATCTGAGCGGTGTTAATTGCGGCCTCGATGTTCACAATTATATTGACGCTTTGCCAAGCGGTCTGGTTGGAGAAATTCACATAGCCGGTTATTCGACTGATCCAAAATATGGTGACCAGCTATGCATCGATAGTCATGACGAACCTGTGAGTGAGCCCGTCTGGGATTTGCTCGACTACGCGCTCAAGCATCTAGGTCCGGTACCGGTATTGTTGGAGCGAGATGATAACTTGCCATCATGGGCTGAATTGATACAGGAGCGAAACCGGGCACAATCAATTCTCATAGCTAATACCACAGATCATGCCATCGCCGTCGCTTAGCGGTTACATAGAAGGTTTTTCCGATTACATCTCCAGCGGAGATGCTTCGTCGCTCGCACCGTATTTGGCAGAAAATGCTAATCCAGAGTTTTTAAAAATCTATCGTAATGGTGCATTCAAGGCGTGCCTTGATGCATTAACCGCTAATTTCCCAACGTTGAAGCAGTATCTGGAAGATGAGGCATTTAAGGGCCTTGGTCGGAAATATATCTCGCGGCATTGGCCTCAAGATTCGCGATTGGCGGTTTATGGTGAGCATCTAGTAGCGTTTATGGTTGACGCCAAGACAGATTATCCACCGCACAGTGTCGATTTTGCTAGACTCGACCACGCTTGGCTCGATGCTTTGTTTGCGCGCGATGAATCGCCATTATCCGGGGAGGATATCGCTGCCATGGTAAATCAGGATGGTGAGAGCCATCTACATTTATTAAATCTGGCAAGCTCGGTACGATTGGCGCATCTTGATCACCATAGCCTACCTCGCTGGATCAAATTTAAGTTTGAATCTGATATCGAGTCTGATCAACCCGAGTCAAAATCTATCATGTTTTGGCGACGGGAGCAGACGGTGCAATATCGCCAATTAAACATGTTTGAGGAAAGTTTTATCAACACTATTTCAAAATCCGGGTCGGTTATGCAGGCTGCTGAAGCCGCTATAGCCATCAATCCCAACGAAGATGTTGGTGCCTTATTTGCCGGATTATTAATGGGTGGTGTATTAACCCAAGGAAGCGAGCCCTAAACAAATTGAAAAGAACTGAAAAAGAGGGAAAGAATGAATAGATTAGCCATTATTAAATCATGCTATCAACGATCGGCTATAAATATCGGTAACTGGACAGCTGATTTATCGCTGTTGTTTTTGAGACTGTTAGCAGCCAGGGTTTTTTATATGTCCGGGCGCACCAAATGGAACGGACTATTCCAGTTTAATGAACAAAAATATGACCTGTTCATGTATGAATTTTTCTGTCCGGAGCCCGTTCGTGAAGGCGCGCTACAACTATGTAATCCCGAAACGCTCGATTATGAAGAAGGCTCAGCTATAGTGGGCGTAATTAAAGCGCTGGCGGTCAGTGCGGGGATCATGGAAATATTGTTGCCGTTGTTATTGCTTATCGGCTTATTTACGCGCTTCGCTGCGCTGGGATTGTTGGCAATGACCTTGTTTATTCAGTTGGCTATCTTTCCCGAATGGTCTCACTGGTGGAATCCCGCCGCGTGGTGGGCAGTTGCCTTATTCGCCGTTTTGTCCATTGGCCCTGGTAGATTATCGCTTGATCGCGTATTTGGCCTGGATAGCGTTAAAAGATCTTTATAAGTGAGTCACCATGAAGCGCACAGGGTGCATCGCGTAGGCTGGCTTCGGGCAGCGGTGTTAGGTGCAAATGATGGCATTATTTCAACGGCGAGCATTATTATCGGTGTGGCGGCAGCTGGCAGCACCCATGAAGATATTCTGCTGGTCGGAGTTGCCGGGCTGGTGGCCGGCGCGATGTCGATGGCGGCTGGGGAATATGTGTCCGTTAGCTCTCAGTCTGATACCGAAAAAGCGGATTTGGCGCAGGAACAGAAATCTTTAGAAGAAGATTTTGATTTTGAAA
>JABJKL010000128.1 GCA_018660405.1 Pseudomonadota bacterium
CGTATTCGCTAATATCAATTCCATCTTTTCCTCCAGGTTTTCTTTAGTTCAGATCAATCTTAATAAAATGTAAAATTTTTTTAGTGGTCGCCGTGTGCCGGCTCATGTGCCGCATTCAGATACACAATCGTTAGCATCATGAAAACGAATGCCTGCAGCGGCACAACCAATAGATGAAACACTGCCCAGACAAAGTGCGCAGGCAACTGATAAGCACCCAGCAGCCCGGCAATAAGCAAGAACAACAATTCCCCCGCATACATATTTCCAAACAATCGCAGCCCTAGCGAAACCGGCTTAGCAAACAAGGTCGGTATTTCAATAATAAGGTTAAAAGGCAGCATCCATTTACCAAACGGATGAAAGGCGAGCTCACTAAGAAAGCCGCCAAGGCCCTTGTTCTTAACGCTGTAGTAAAGAATAAGAAAGAACACGCTGATCGACATACCCATGGTGATGTTCGGGTCTGTTGTTGGCACAACCTTGAAGGACATATGCTCCAAGCCCCAAAGGCCACCTACCGCCATCGCGATCTCTGGCAACCAGTCCACTGGTACCAGGTCCATTGTGTTCATCAATATGATCCAGACAAAGACCGTCAAACACAATGGGCCCACGTGAGGATTCTTATAGTTAAAGCCCGAGTTAACTTGGGATTCTACGAATTCGAAGATGCTCTCAACAAAGTTCTGGATGCCGCTTGGCACGTCGGACGTTGCGCGCAAACCGATATAGCGGAAGAAAAATAAGAACGCAGCGCCGATGAACAAAGACCAGCCCATGGTATCGACGTGTATCGACATAAAGCCCATTGAAACGGCTTCTTCAGGCGTGTGGGCAAGGCCCCAGTGACCGTCTGGAAATTTACCGTAGGTCAAATAGGATAAATGGTGGGTAATGTATTCCTGAACAGTCTGGCCTTCTGCGCCATGTTCAGCGGCTGCGTGTGCCGCGTCTGCTAACTCTGCCATTTATATTCTCTAAGCTTACGTTTTGTACTTATGATGTGTTATGCGTGGGGCTATAACTAATGAAGCCCGACATTACTACGCCTACAAAATGGATCAGTGTGAACCCAAGTATCAAGGCTAATTCGTTTAAGCTGGTAATCAGTGTGAAACTAAGCGCAAACAACACCACTGTCATGATGATTTTACCGAGCTCCCCGCGAATAAAGCCTTTAACAACGTTCTGCGCATTTCTCGCCCCCTGATAACGGTAGGCATGTAGCGCAAAATAACTGTTTGGCAAAGCACTTATCAAGCCACCCGTTAGTAGCGAGTAGGCCAAAACACTGCCTGAAATTAACAAAGAAATTGCTGCTATAAAGACCGTCACTGCCAATTGCGCAATGATTACTTTATGTACCGGCGGGGTCTTTAAATTAGACATTTTAGCTTGGCTTTTTAAGCTTCGCACTCCATCGGCACCTGTCACAAACACCTAAAAAATCACAGCGGTGATCACCAAAGCTCGCGCATTATAGGGACTTTATAGTGCCTAATCAACCATGCAAGATTATCAATTGATGTGAGAGAGAATGCCTTCTAATTCATCTAATGAATTATATTTCAATACGAGTTGGCCCTTACCTTTGACAGTGTGCTGAATCATTACCTTCGCGCCCAGTTTATCGGCTAAGTTCTCTTCAAGATTCTTAATATCTGGATCCACTATCTTAGGGCCCGCGGGATTGTTCGTGCCTGCCTGTGCAATCAACCTTCGGACCAAGGACTCTGTCTGACGCACCGAGAGCCCTTTGCCAACAACTGATCTAGCGGCCTCGGATTGCTGAATATCTGGCAGTGACAACAAGGCCCTAGCATGGCCCATTTCCAGGTCGCCATGCTCTAACATTCGCCGAACATCGATGCTCAAGCCAATTAGACGCATAAGGTTGGTCACGGTTGCTCTGGATTTGCCTACTGCATCAGCAACCTCTTGTTGGGTCAGCTCAAACTCGTCCTGCAGGCGCTTAAGCGCCATCGCCTCTTCGATAGGATTCAGGTTTTCACGCTGAATATTCTCGATCAATGACATCGCGATCGTGGCCTCATCACCGACTAGCTTAATAATTGCCGGTATAGAGTCCAGGCCCGCTATTTGTGAGGCCCTCCAGCGTCGCTCGCCAGCTATAATCTCGTATTTATCTGATGATATGGGGCGCACAACAATTGGCTGCATCACGCCCTGAGCACGAATGGAGGCGGCTAGCTC
>JABJKL010000055.1 GCA_018660405.1 Pseudomonadota bacterium
CTGCGGGTCCCTGGCCCAGTCAACGACCAGAAGATTGGGATGTCGAAGCACGTATGGGTGCGGTTGGGGCGCGATTGGGGAATTGCAATTCGACAGTATCGTGCCATCGGCAACATGACAGTGGTGATCGGGTTACCGATGGCGATCAAGAGGCATACCTTCTGGATGAAGCATGGTTTTTGCCGAGGCTTTACCGTTGTGCCCTGCAAGCCGGTGTTGGTTCACAAGCCCCTGCAATAAATAGGTTTGCACGTTGGGTCTTTATGCGTGCCAGATATTTGGCCGGGTTTGGTCATAGGAAACAATGCTTCGAATTACTCCAATTGGCCAAAACAGCCGATCCCAGCTTGCGATTTCAGGTGGCCTGCTTTGCAGCTGTCGCGCGCGTCTGTGGTGTTCGTTACGCCGGCCGTGCTGCAGCCTGGTATGACATGAGAAGGGCATAAGAGGCTTGCCGCCATGCCCGCGCCACATAAGATAAACGTTAGCGTGCTAATGCTTGCTTATGAGTACCCTGAAAAGATTGCCGTGCTTGCCAGCGACCGCCATTTGGGGATGTGGTTTATGTTATCCAATCTATACAGTGGGTCAAAGCGATATGTCGTGGCGGCAAATTCGAAATGAACGACCATATCGACATAGTCAACGATCCCGAAATTTCAGTGGTGTTGCCTGTTTTTAATGGAGCCAGCACTTTGAGCGATTCAATTAATAGCGTTCTTGGGCAGACCTTTGAAAATTTCGAATTGTTAATCGTTGATGACGGATCAGATGATCGTAAAATGGACGAACTATTGTCGGCCTTGTCCGCGTCGGACAAACGAATCAAACTTATCAGACAATCCAATAGTGGGATTACCGGTGCGTTGGTGAACGCCTGTCAACGTGCAAAGGGCAAGTATCTGGCTCGGATCGACAATGGCGATTGTATGAGCAAGAGCAGGCTTTTACTCCAATATGAATATCTGGAGAAATTCCCAGACTGTGTTTTGCTATCCAGTTCGACAAAATTCTTTGATCCCAACTGGGAGTATCTTTACACCGTGAACGGAATACCAGAAAGCGACTCGCCGTCATGGGCAAAACCGTCGGATGCTCCGAATGGTGTTAATGCGGATATATCGCACCACGGATCGGTAATGATTCGATGTTCGGCTTACGAGGCCGTGGGGGGGTACCGAAAAGAGTTTTATTTTGGGCAGGATTGGGATCTTTGGTACCGCTTATTTGAAATCGGTAGCTATGGGGTGCTGTCTGAGGCTTGCTACTTGGCGAGGCACTTCCCGACTTCAATAAGTCTGGTGAACTCAGCGGCGCAGAGAACAATTGCCCGATGTTCCCATGGGGCTTATAGGGCTCGATTAAATGGCCAAGATGAGACACCCTTCTTGAGGCAAGCGGCGCAGGTGGTTCCCGAGCGCCTGCGGTCGATATCCAATTCAGATGCGTCAGGAAGTTACTTTATAGGCGAATTATTAAGGCGTAATGGTAATGAGGCGTCGTGCGGTTACTTAAAGCGTGCGTGGAGTCTGACACCCTGGAATATGAAGTATTTTATCCGCTATTGTCAGTCACTGCCGTTGCGATCCTGAGAATTACTTGGCAAGACGACGGCTCACACCTGATCGTCATACAATTCAACGGAGATCCTTTATGGGTTTGGTAGAATCACAACGCTAACGGATGTAATATTACAAATGTGTGATCTGCCGTACTGAGAAATGCTTGGTCGAAATGCGAAGAGATATGTGTTCGAGCATTATTATTTTTCAAAATCTATTGAAGCGATTCTTAAGGCCTTGGAAGATATTTTGATGGGTGGCATGGTATGAATCTAGGGAAAAGCCATGGACATTAGCATTGTTGTAGTCACTTATCGGCGAGAGCAAGTCTTGGTCGACACCATCACGAAATTGCTGGAAGAAAGCACAGGTTTTAAACCTCTGACAGAGATAATTTTAGTTGATCAAACAGAGGAGCATGATCAAGCCACCCAGAATAAACTTGATTTTTGGCAACGCGACGGGCTAATAAGCTTGATATGTCTTGATCACGCCGATTTGGTTGGGGCGATGAACCTGGGGTTGTGCGCTGCGCAGTCTGACATAGTGTTATACCTTGATGACGATATCATTCCCGCGCCGGGCCTTATTCAGGGCCATATTGATGCGCATATGGCGCATCCTGAAGCGATCGCGGTTGTCGGGCAGGTGTTGCAGCCCGGTGAGGTTGAGGAAAGTGTGGATTATTCGCCGCATGGTGAAGCATTGCGGCGGTACTTGGATTTCCCTTTTTATTCTTCCTCTGGTCGCTATATTGAGAATGCGATTGCTTGTAATTTGTCACTTAAAAGGCAGAGAGTTCTGGAGTGGGGGACGTTTGATCAGCGGTTTGGGCCACCGGTGGCTTATCGGTTCGAAACTGATTTTGCGAAACGCCTTATAAAGGACAAGCATAAAATATGGTTCGAGCCTTCGGCTGGTATTTCCCCCCTTGCAGCTGGCTCTGGAGGTACGCGAGCCGAGGGAGGGCATTTAGGGTCGTCATCACCTAACCACGGGGTTGGGGATTACTATTACGCTCTCAAGCAAGGTGAAGGTTGGGATTGC
>JABJKL010000100.1 GCA_018660405.1 Pseudomonadota bacterium
CAGTTCTGAAGAGGCGATCGAATGGGGTGTGACCGGACCCAACTTGCGCGCCACCGGAGTCGATTGGGATTTGCGCAAGCAGCGACCTTACGCCGGTTATGATCAGTTCGAATTTGATATACCCATTGCGCAAAACGGTGATTGCTATGATCGTGCTGTGGTGCGGGTGGAAGAGCTTCACCAAAGCCTTCGTATCGTGCGGCAATGCCTTGAGAATATGCCTGAGGGGCCCTACAAGTCGGGTCACCCGTTAACTTCTCCGCCGCCCAAAGAGCGGACGTTGAAGGATATCGAAACGCTGATTCATCATTTTTTGAACACCAGTTGGGGGCCAGTGATACCTGCGGGTGAAGCCTCTGTTCTGGTCGAGGCGACCAAGGGGCTAAACAGTTATCATTTGATAAGCGATGGGGGCACAACTTCCTACCGTACCCGCATTCGCACGCCTTCGTTTCCACACCTGCAACAAATTCCATTGATCAGTCGCGGGCTAATGATCCCGGATTTGATCGCGATCGTTGCCAGTATAGATTTTGTGATGGCGGATGTTGACCGGTAAAACGATGAATTAAACAAAGTAATGAATTCAAAAGCACAAAACTCAAATCAGGCTGAACCGGTTTTAACCGCAGCCGAGCTGGCCGAGATAGACAAGGAAATCTCGCATGCGCCGTATCGGGCTGCAGTGGCTATTGACGCTCTGAAGATAGTACAAAAACATCACCGTTGGGTTTCCGATGAAAGTTTAAATGCATTGGCCGATTATCTCGGTATGTCGTCGGCCGAGCTGGATGGCATCGCTACTTTTTACAATCTCATCTATCGCAAACCGGTAGGTGAAAAGGTGATTTCCTTGTGTGACAGTGTTACTTGCTGGATTAAGGGCTATAACCGGCTGCAAAAACATATCAGCGAACGTCTCGGGGTTGAGCTTGGTGAAACCACCGATGATGGTCAATACACATTTTTGCCTGCTCCCTGTTTAGGCGCCTGTGATCGTGCACCGGTAATGATGCTGGAAGATGAGCAGCACAATAATTTGGACGAGAAGAAATTAGATAAAATTCTGATTTTGAGAACTCAAAAAAATGGCGGAATAAAAGAATGACCTCTCTGCCATTAACCGCCAATATTAATGAAGATCGACAAGCCGTTGATCTCGCTGCGTACGAAAAAAATCAAGGCTATGAGGCTGTGCGTAAGGCGTTAAAGGAAATGTCGCCAGTCGATTGTTTGCAGGCCGTCAAAGATTCTGGTTTACGAGGCCGAGGCGGTGCGGGTTTTCCGACCGGTATGAAGTGGAGCTTCGTGCCGATGGAAAATGTGTCCGAAGGCCATAAATATCTGGTTTGTAACGCGGATGAAATGGAGCCCGGCACGTTTAAAGATCGCCTGTTGATGGAATGTGATCCGCACCAGCTTATCGAAGGCATGATTCTTTCTGCATGGACCATTCAAGCCGATATTGCCTATATATTTATTCGTCACGAATATCATTTAGCCGCAAAGTTGTTGCAGCAGGCAATAGACGATTGCAAAGCCAAGGGGTATCTGGGTAAAGATATTCTGGGCACGGGATTTAATCTGGAGATGTATGTCCACACCAGTGCCGGCCGGTATATCTGCGGTGAAGAGACCGCGCTACTAAATTCCCTGGAGGGCAAGCGCGCCAATCCGCGTGCCAAACCGCCTTTCCCACAAATCAGCGGCTTGTGGGGCAGGCCGACGATTGTTAACAACGTCGAAACGTTGTGCAATATTACCCACATAATCCGGCACGGCGCAGACTGGTTTAAGTCGTTGGGCCTGGGCGCTGACAGCGGTACCAAATTGTTCGGTGTTAGTGGTCGGGTCAAGAATCCAGGGTGTTGGGAGCTGCCGATGGGCACACCGATTCGCGAACTCATTGAGGGGAAAGCAGGTGGCATGGAAGATGGCTACAAGCTGCGTGGTTTTTTGCCGGGTGGAGCATCGACCGATTTTTTGACCGAAGAGCATCTGGATCTGGCAATGGATTATGATGTTATTGGCAAGGCGGGTAGCCGTTTGGGAACCGGTACAATGATTATTCTGGATGACAAAACCTGTCCGGTTGGGATGGTCAAAAATCTGGTCGAGTTTTTCGCGCAGGAATCCTGCGGCTTTTGTACCCCTTGTCGGGACGGCCTGCCATGGTCAGCGCAGGTGCTTGGTGATCTTGAGTCTGGTAAGGGCATCAAGGCAGATTTGGTAACGCTTGAAGACCAGGTTCGTTTTATTGGCGCGATTGGCAATACGCATTGCGCGCTGGCACCTGGCGCAATGGAGCCCTTGAGTAGCGCGATGAAATATTTTGCCGACGATTTTCAACGTCATGTTGATGGCAAGGCTTGCCCTTATTGTGACTCTGAAAACGGAGGCGTTTGAACGATGCCAACGATATACATAGACGATAAAGCTTTTGAAGTGCCAGAGGGCGACAATGTTCTTGAAGCTTGTCTGAGCGCCGGAATTGATCTACCGTATTTTTGCTGGCACCCGGAAATGGGCTCGGTGGGTGCCTGTCGCCAATGTGCACTGGTGCAGTATCGTGACGCCGAGGACACTCGCGGTCGGATCGTGATGGGTTGCATGACCCCGGTAGTAGAAGGTGCCCGATTCTCTTTGAAGGGTGGTGCAGCGAGCGAGTTCCGTGAAAACATTATCGAGTCTTTAATGCTCAATCACCCACATGATTGTCCAGTCTGCGGTGAAGGTGGCGAGTGCCATTTACAAGACA
>JABJKL010000018.1 GCA_018660405.1 Pseudomonadota bacterium
ATTGATACTATTTGATCCATTTCAGACCGATCATTCAGCGGTGCGTAAACAGCTCGTTGATGTGGTTGCGGAATCAACAAACATCCATACCTCTGGTAAATTGGTCGAATTGCCGGTGTTATACGGTGAGCCTTATGGGCTAGACATAAAAGCCATCGCAGAACGTGTGGAGATAACCGAAGTCGAAGTTGCTGAGCTACATCAAGCGCAAAAATATCGGGTTTACGCAATCGGGTTTGCGCCAGGCTTTGCCTATCTGGGCGAGGTGGATGAACGGATCGCAGCGCCAAGATTAGCCACCCCACGACAGAAAGTCCCGCGTGGCGCCGTTGCCATAGCTGACCGCCAAACTGCAGTTTACCCATCGGAATCACCGGGCGGTTGGAATCTGATCGGTTTGTGCCCGACATTATTGTTTGACCCAGATGCAATCCCGCCAATGCCGGTAAGGGTAGGAGATAGCGTGCGCTTTGTCGCGATTGATGAAGTAGAGTTTTTGAACCTGGGTGGTGAGTTATGATGTTGGGCTTCAAGGTTATCGCGCCCGGCGCGCTGAGCTTGTTGCAGGATGAAGGTCGTTTTGGACAGCTTCGACTAGGTCTGACCAACGGTGGGCCGATGGATTTCGAATCGTTTTATTGGGCGCAACGCTTGTGTGGAAACGACAGCAGTGCCACCGTGATCGAGGTGTCGGTTGGTGGATTGGCCCTTGAGGCTTTGAGTGAAACTGTCATTGCGATCACCGGGGCAGATATGCCAACTACGATTAATGGGCAATCGGTAAGTGAATGGCGATCTCATAAAATAAAAGCCGGCGACCGATTGCAAATGGGTTTTGCCCAGTGTGGATTGCGCGCTTACCTGGCGGTATCTGGAGGCTTTGATGTGACACCGGTGTTTGGTAGTAGTGCGACGGTGGTTCGGGAAGGCCTGGGCGGATTGGATGGGCAAGCCTTGCAGGAAGGCCAAATCCTGAGTATTCGAAAAGCAAAGCGCCGAAACATGTTGATGCTTTCTAAACAACACAGACCTGACCTGGCAAAGATCGCTGAGGAAGTTGAATTACAGCTCTTGCCAGGCTACCAATGCGCGGACTTTTCAGCGGATGTGCGGCGCTTGCTCTTCTCATCCGAATTTGTCGTCAGCAATCGCAGTGACCGGATGGGTTATTGTCTGAATGGGCCAGATGTGTCTTCTGGCTTGTCCGGCGTTTTGTCTGAAGGTATATGTCATGGTGCGGTGCAGGTTCCACCGGACGGTCAACCCATTGTGCTGTTGAATGATCGACAAACGATTGGTGGTTATCCAAAGTTGGGTTCGATCATTTCTTGCGACACGTTTAAACTGGCGCAATGTAAACCGGGTGCGGTGGTTCGCTTTGCCGAAATTGATCCAGAGCAGGCTCATGCTAAAATTTTAGCTGCGCACAATGAAAGAGTCGGGGTAGAGCTAATCGTGCTTGATAGTTAAAACACGTTCGTTTCAGCGGACACACCTACGGTATCATTGCTGTGTAACCAATCAGTTGGGTTTGGCCCGTCATTTAGGTATGGGTTTAACGGGGTGGGTTTAGTCCCTTCAGAAATAGAGAAAATGTCGATAGCATATTTAAACGGTGAGTATCTGCCACTCGATCAAGCACGTATTTCACCGCTTGATCGAGGCTTTCTATTTGGCGATGGAATATATGAATATATACCCTCGTACGATGGAAAATTGGTCGGGTTCAGCTTGCACATAGAGCGCCTGAAGCGAGGGTTGGATTCACTTAAGATCGATTTGCCGTGGAGCCTGGAGCAATGGCGCGAAATCTTTGATGAGCTCATAAAACGTAATGGTGCTGGCAACCAATCTTTATATCTTCATATTAGCCGCGGAGCGGATACCAAACGTGACCATGCTTATCCTAAGGGAATTAAGCCAACCGTTTTTATATTGGTTAGCAAAATCGACCCGCCACAGATTGCAGATCCTGAGCTGGCACACACGTTCAAAGTCAGCAGCAAGCAGGATTTACGCTGGGACCGTTGTCACATCAAATCAACCGCATTGCTTGGCAACGTTATGCATAAACAGTCCAGTGTTGAGGACGGTTGCGATGAAGCGCTGTTATATAACGAGAAAGAAGAAATTACCGAGGGAGCCTCAAGCAATATTGTGGTGGTTAAAGATGGCAAGATGGCAACACCGCTACTGGATCATCATGTGCTTCCGGGAATTACCCGATACATATTATTCGATATTGTCGGCAAATATAGCAAGCGACTTTTTGAAGAGCGGGTGGTTACATTGGCCGAAGCACGCGACGCAGATGAGATTTGGGTAACCGCATCGTCGAAGGATCTTGTGCCGGTTGTTGAACTGGATGGTAAGCCCCTTGGCGACGGTAAGCCGGGGCCGGTTTGGCAGGAAGTGATGGCCTTGTACTCCGAACATCGCTTCGACTACTAGTTTAGACACTGCACTGGCTAATGGCTCGACCAACTAAAGCAATTATTAATCTGGCAGCATTGCGACACAATTTCGATGTGGCTCAGTCGCTGGCACCGGAATCGAAATTGATTCCAGTCATTAAGGCCAACGCGTATGGGCACGGTGCCGTTCCATGCGCCAAAGCGCTTTCGCGTCAAGCACCCGCGTTCGCTGTTGCCTGCATAGAAGAAGCCGACGAGTTGAGAAAAGCTGGAATTACTCAAACGATTTTATTGCTTGAAGGGGTGTTCGAAGCCAAAGAGTTGTCTGTAGCGGCATCTCAAAATTATTCTATTGTTGTTGAAAACCAACAGCAGCTGACTATGTTGCTAGATGCTGAATTGCCTAGCGCACTCATTGCATGGCTAAAAGTAGATAGCGGCATGCATCGACTTGGCTTTTCTCCAGAGCAGGCGAGTGCGGCCTGGCACGCATTAGAAGAATCACCGAATGTGGTCGATGAGTTGGTGCTCATGTCGCATTTTTCCTCGGCCGAGGATTTGGACAGCCCCGCGACCGGCCAACAAGTGAAGCTTGTGAAAGCGCTAGCCAGTGAGATAGGCTGCAAAACAATGAGCCTGGCTAATTCTGCTGGCTTAATCGCCTGGCCCGAATCACGCTGCGCCTGGAATCGACCCGGCTATATGATTTATGGACGTAACCCGTTAGCCCGGAACAGTCTTGAGCTAAAGCCAGTGATGCAATTTGTATCCAAAGTATGTTCAATACGTACGATCAATGCCGGTGATTCGGTGGGGTATAATGGCGCGTGGACAGCAAAACGTGAGTCGACAATAGCGACCATTCCAGTGGGGTATGGTGATGGTTACCCCAGGACGGTGAAAGGCGGTACGCCTGTATTGGTCAATGGCGAACGTGCGCCACTGGTTGGCACCGTATCCATGGATATGATTCTGGTTGATACCACTGATATCGTCGACGTTGAAATGGGTGCTGAGGTCGAGCTATGGGGTGAACACATTACTGTTGATGAACTCGGTGAATACAGCAATAGTAGTGGCTATGAAGTGCTCACGCGGATGCCAGCGAGGGTGTTACGTGAATACCAGGGGTAGGGCTCTTTTCAAGTGCTTAAGCGCTCCAAATTTTCATGCGGAGCGTTAGTGTGGATTGAAGGAGCACTGGAACTCAAGGTGAAATTCTGGAAAGCGAAGTTGAAATTAGTGTGGTAGGCTTCGGCAAGATTTTTGATTATCTCACCATCAAACATCTTATAGATGGCAACATAATTAATGTGGGAAATTGGGAGGGTTTTAATGCTTTGTGTACTTAATCGCCTTTTGAAACTGAGGCTTGCAATATTAATGGCGATGGTGTCTCTGTTGGTGCCAAGCCTCGCAACTGCCCAGTCGTGGGTAACAGATTCGGTGTGTTCCGACGACGCTCATGCAGTGTTTCACGCATGCGCGCTTGAGGCCGCAGAATCCTTTGATCCTCCACGAACCGCAGGCGGCAATCCGGATATGCGTGGTATTTGGCGTCGTCGTTCAGCAGCGCACGAGAGTCTTGAGGCGCATCCTAAAACTATCGATGACTTTGGCGCCACAAGCATCGTTGTGGATCCGCCAGATGGCATTGTGCCAATACAGCCCTGGGCCGAAGCAAAACGGCGCTATAATCGTCCGGCTTATGTGCATCATAATGCGATCTGCCGTTTGAGCGGTGTTCCGGTAACCATGTATATGACCGGCACACTTCAATTCATGCAGAACCCCAATCATTTTCTGGTCCAGGGCGAAGAATCTCATGCCTATAGGGTCATTCCGGTCGATGGTCGTGACCATATCGGCGAAGGCGTCAGTCTTTGGAATGGTGATTCGGTAGGTCGGTGGGAAGGCGATACGCTGGTGATCGATACCAAAAACCAGAACGGCAAGGCATGGCTGGATCAGCGAGGTCGATTTTATACTGACGAAGCGCTAGTCGAAGAGCGTTTTACGCTTATCGATGCTAATACCATTCATTATCAAGCAACAATTACTGATCCCAACGTGTATACCCAACCATTTACGATTGCTATCGCCTATCGGCGCAGCACCAATGAGGGCTTTGAGGTTTGGGAAGAAGCCTGCTACGAAAACAATTCGCTGGCGAGTCAGCAGTTTAAGGCTGTTGGGTATGAGGTTTATCCGGGAATGTCCGGTGACGAAGCCAGGCGTATGCGAGCAGCCTGGGAGTTTGAGGAGGCAGAACTAAAATGAAATCTAAAAATTCTATAATCGGTGTGTTGGCGGGATTCGGAGTGCTTGCTATGACGCTTCCAGCGATCGCGCATCATTCCATAGCACTACAGTTCGACATGACCAAAACCATTTCTGTCGAAGGGGTTATTGTTGGGCTTGAGTGGCGCAACCCGCATGCCTGGTTGAATATCGAGGTAGAAAATGATGCTGGCGAGCCTGAATTGTGGAAGGTGGAGTTCAGTAGTGCCAACTCGTTAATCCGTCGCGGCTGGAGACCGAACGATCTTCCCATTGGAACCGTTGTTGAGGTTCACGGCTTGCCCTCCCGAGATGGTTCTCGTGTAGTGGATGGTGAAGAAATAATATTGGCCGATGGCAGGGAATTACTTGAGGGTGCCCGCCCAGGAGAACAATAATCGTGGTTGATGAGAAGCAGATCTGTTTAATAGGGCGATCAATCGTTCTGGGTTTTGCGTTGCTTGCGCTTATACCGCTAACCAGCGCCGCCCAAGAGTACACGCCACCGCGTACGGCCGATGGAAATCCGGATCTCCAGGGAGTTTGGCAGGCGATGAATACCGCGGTTTGGAATATTCA
>JABJKL010000119.1 GCA_018660405.1 Pseudomonadota bacterium
GTTGCCAATAAAATAAAAGATGGTCTGAACGACGAGATAACCTTGATCCCAATGCTCAGCAGCGATTTACCGATGGCATCGATTAAAACGCTCGATACTGTACAAAAAGTATTTCCAGATGGTGTGTTTTGTGACATGGAGGCTGCGGGTTTTATTCAGGCGACGCGGCATGTAACCGACCGCGAACGCGCGCACGTTATTAAAGTGGTTAGCGATAATGGGCTTGAGCGCACCGAACGAATTAATGAAACGCAGCTGAAAACCATTATGGAGTCTGCTACTGAGGAAATCTTGACGCTAATTAGTCAAATTCAACAATCGTTGAATTCGGCAACACCCGAACTTATACAAGAACCTTTTGCATTGGCTGAGTTGAGACGCGTATCAAGCGCTCAAACCCATCGTTGGAATGAGCTTTCGCGTCGTTGGAGCGCGCTAACATGGTCTGTACAAGACTTACGGCAGGCATTGGACTCGCATCGATCTACAACGGATTTTTTGGATTGGATGCAGAACGAATTACAAAGCAAGCCCGTATCTCTAAAACGCTAATGGTTGCGCAGGTTTATATTGAAGAGGCCGTACGAACGCATCCACGTACCCTGGAGTTGCTTGAACATTATTCAACCCAGCCACGCTTAACTATCGACTCTTATCAGCAAGCATTTAATCCCAAAGGTCAGAATTTTCGCCTGCAAAAGCAGAACCCTTCCTTGATTATTGCTGAGAAACATGGAACTCGAGTACACCCTGCGCCTCCTGAGTACGGCACCGGAGGCAAGCATCATTACTATTTCTCGCACATGCTGAATTGCGTTTACGATTGCCGTTATTGCTTTCTGCAAGGCATGTACCGTTCAGCAAATTATCTGGTTTTTGTTAACTATGAAGACTTTCTTGGCGATATTGAAAGTACCGTGGATACCGCAAAGGGCGAGGAAATCTGGTTTTATTCAGGCTACGACTGCGACAGTTTGGCATTTGAACCCATCACGGGTTTTGCGCAGTATTTTGTGCCTGAATTTTCACAATGGCCGAATGCCAAACTCGAATTACGTACCAAGAGCACGCAGATTCGCCATCTACTGCAAATGGAACCGCTGGAGAATGTGATTGTTGCCTTCAGCCTAAATAGTGATGTTGTTGCGAGCGGCGTTGAGCAACGCGCCCCTTCGGTCGACAAACGTCTGGATGCGATGGATAAATTGCAGCACGCTGGGTGGACCGTTGCAGCGCGACTGGATCCACTAATCTGGTACGCGGAATTTGAACAGGGATATACGCAATTAATTCATAAAATGGTCGAAAAAATAGATTGTGATAGCTTGCATTCGGTCAGTCTTGGCTCGTTTCGTCTACCCGACAACTATTTTAAAACCTTGGCTAAACTGTACCCTGAACATTGGTTGTTCGCTTCGGGAATTGAATCCAGGGATGGTCAATATTGTTATACGCAGAAGATTACTCAATCGCTGCTGGATTTTTGCGAAGATCAAATATATAAAACTATGCCGTCTACCAAGGTATTTAGAAATCAGTAGGGATATAAGATTCGTAAAGAAGTTTATCCGACCATAGTTACGTATAACGCCTGTGGCAGCGGGTGTGCGGTAAGCCCGTCCGGCGACTGGACTGGGTGACTGAAGGGAGCGTACTGCCCACGCTTCTTGGCTGGCGTGTTTAAGTGCTACTGAAACTGTTATATAGCAAGCAACCCAAAATACATCCGAGTACTGTAGAAAAGATTAGCAGATGATCAACAGCAACGGGCAACAAAGACGATATTGGAACAACGAGCCAGGCCATGACACCGAAATAGATGGCTAAAGCAGGAAGGCGCCAGCCACCGAGAAGGTATGCCACGAATGCCAACGGGATGGATAAAAAGGTAAGTACCAAGGAGGGAGTAAATGGAGCACTCCCCAGAGCGAAAGCCACAAGCGAAAGAACCAGCGCCAAGATCCCGACCCAGACCGCTGATCTACTTTCTCGCACGATATTGGCCACCTAACAGAGGGATAAGCGGCTATTAGATCGATAACATCTTATAGGCGGCCTGTGGATTAAAATGGAGAAGTTCTTTAAATTCATATGCATGCCATTATTTTTTGGTTCGTGTCTTAATATGCTACGGGTACATTTAGCCTTTTTCAATATCAAGGGACAGACTCTGCAATATTTGCTTGTATACGCCGCATCGCGGCGTTACAGTTAGCGCATGCAAACGTTTACCAAGCAATTTACACCGATGAATCTCGATGCCTTATGCGCGTCGCGGGGTTCTTTGATTGGTGCCCGCACATTGCTTTTGTCTTTGCTAGCTCTACTGCGCCTGTCGGCGCACTAATTCCTCTAAAATTTATCCCTATTTTTTCTGATCACTAGCTGATTTCTGGCCTGCGTGCGAGAATTGGAATAGTGAATTATAAGAACGAACACATAGGTTTAGATCGTCTGTATACAGACGCAAGAACCACGAGAGAACCATGAGCGAACAATTAATTATATTTGATACCACCTTGCGCGACGGGGAGCAAAGCCCGGGTGCTTCGATGAATTTGAATGACAAAGTGCGTATCGCCCGCGTACTGGAAAAAATGCGTGTGGACGTGATTGAGGCGGGTTTCCCTATTGCCAGTCAAGGCGATTTCGAATCAGTTCAGGCCGTCGCTACCGCTATTAAAGACAGCCGGGTTTGTGGGCTGGCACGCGCCGTAACAGAGGATATCGAACGTGCGGCTGAGGCGGTTAAACCTGCTAATGCCAGCCGTATTCATACTTTTTTGGCGACTTCGCCTATCCATATGAAAGATAAGTTACGGTTAACGCCAGATGAGGTGATTACGCAAATCGAATTTGCCGTTAAGCTTGCCCGCCAATATACCGATGATGTCGAGTTTTCCCCTGAAGACGCGAGCCGTAGTGAGCCTGACTTTCTGTGTCGGGCGGTTGAAGTCGCGATTAACGCCGGAGCTACGACGATTAATATTCCCGACACGGTTGGCTATGCCTGGCCACAGCAATATGCCCAGCTTATTGCTGATTTGATCGAGCGCGTACCGAATTCGGATAAGGCTGTTTTTTCAGTGCACTGTCACGATGACCTGGGTTTGGCGGTTAGTAACTCTTTACAAGCGGTCCTTAGCGGTGCCCGGCAAGTCGAATGCACGATTAACGGTCTGGGTGAGCGGGCGGGTAACGCCTCTTTGGAAGAGGTGGTTATGGCTGTGCGAACCCGTCAGGATATATTCCCCGTGGATACCCGTATTAATGCCCAGGAAATTGTGGCGGCAAGCCGTTTGGTGTCGAGTATTACCGGGTTTCCGGTGCAACCTAATAAGGCGATTGTGGGTGCCAATGCTTTTGCTCATGAGTCGGGGATTCATCAGGATGGGGTTATCAAGAAGCGCGAGACTTACGAAATCATGCGCCCGCAAGACGTTGGTTGGGACACCAATAAAATGGTTTTGGGCAAGCACTCGGGCCGCAACGCGTTTAAGACCCGATTGGCTGAATTGGGTTTCGAGTTTGCCAATGACGCAGAATTAAAGTCGGCATTTGTACGCTTTAAGGAATTGGCCGATAAGAAGAAAACCATCACGGATGCCGATTTGGAAGCTTTGGTGGAAGATCTGCTGGACCGCGTCAGCGAAATCTA
>JABJKL010000087.1 GCA_018660405.1 Pseudomonadota bacterium
TGAAATCACCATTTGTGAATTAATGGATCAGATTATTCCGGGTGCAGATAAAGACCTCATTAGGCCGCTGGATAAACATTTACGTGGCATTTGTAAAGATATCCATCTGAGTACCAAGGTTGCAGAAATCAAAAGTCTCAAAGGCGGTATCAAGGTCATGTTTGAGGGCGACAATGCACCTAAGACCCAAACCTATGACTATGTATTGATCGCGACCGGTCGGCGGCCCAATGGCGATTTAATAAGCGCTGAAAACGCCGATGTAAACGTCGACGAACATGGATTCATTGCGGTAAACGATCAGATGCAAACCAACGTACCGAATATTTTTGCAATCGGTGATCTGGCCGGGCAACCGATGTTAGCGCATAAAGCCGTTCATGAGGGCCATGTGGCCGCAGAAGTTTGCGCTGGTGAAAAGAGTGCCTTTCTTGCGAAAGTCATCCCTTCGGTCGCTTACACCGACCCTGAGCTGGCATGGATTGGCGAGACTGAAATCAGTGCAAAAGCAAATGGCTTGAAATACGAAAAGGTCAGCTTCCCGTGGGCGGCCAGTGGTCGTGCACTGGGGCTTGATAGGCCGGAAGGAATTACTAAATTGCTGTTTGACCCGGAAACCGGGCAGATCATCGGGGCTGGCATTGTTGGGCCTAGTGCCGGTGATCTGATTTCAGAAATTGCTCTTGCGATCGAAATGGGTGCCAATGCCCAGGATATTGCACTGACTATTCATCCACACCCGACACTTTCTGAAAGCGTCGGCATGGCGGCAGAAATGTTCGAAGGCACGATTACTGATCTATACGTGCCAAAGAAAAAGTAAAATACTCTCAAGGGTTCGGTAAACGCCAGAATAACCATCGCCAGCAGGGAGTTGGCGTTGAGCCTCCACGGACGGATTCACGGCGCGTTATTCTGGCGTTTACCGAATCCGTGCCCAGTTCCCTCGAACACACTTATACGGAAACTTCGCGGCAAGCCTCACAGTAATCTCTCGAACTTACTGACTCGCGGGGCTCGCCCGAAAAAGCCCTATCCCCAGCCATGCGAATAAAATACCCATGAGGGGATTTATCCAATTCAACAAGGCCCATTGGGCGTAATCTACCGTTGGCACACCGAGCGTTGCAGCGTAAAAAACCCCGGTCGTACTCCACGGTACCAGCGCAGTCATAAGGGTACTACCCTCTTCCACCGAACGAGACAGAACTGATCGATCAATATCCATTTCATCAAACTTATTTTTAAATAGCTGGCCGTTGATAATGATCGAAATGTAAGACTCCGCGAGCGCCAAATTACTGACTCCTGCCGAAAGAATGGCGCTCGTTACCAGGCTCGACCGCTGTTTTATGCTAGCTAATAAAGAACGCACCAACACTTTCAAAAAACCAGCTTGCTCTAATAGACTGCCTAGAGGAATCGCGATCATTGTTAAAGTAAACGTCCATGCCATCGAAACAATGCCTCCTCTACTTAACAATTCATCTATCGTCGCATTGTCAGTTTGCACCACAACACCATCGTAAACGCTGCTTATCACGGCCGTCGCACTGGCCCCCTGAAAGAACAGCGCCATCACCAGGGCCACCAAAGAAGCGATTAGCATAGCTGCTTCGGCGGGTACTTTTTGCATTGCCAACACTAGCAACACCAACATAGGAGCGAGCATAAATATATTAATCTGATACGCGGTATCCATCACTCGCATGAGTTGCTGAATCTCGTGCGTCGGAAGGGATAGATCAGCATAGCTCCAACCAATCCAGCTAAATAAGAGCAGCGTCAATACGTAACTAGGCGTAGTCGTAACCAACATGCTCTTTATATGATCGTAGAGGTCGGTGTCAGTAACTACCGCCGCCAGGTTGGTAGTATCAGACACTGGCGACATCTTGTCGCCAAAAGAAGCCCCTGCAATGACCATCCCGGCAACCAGCGGAAGAGGTATCCCCATCGTGCCGCCAACACCGATCAATACGATGCCTGCGGTGCCTGCGGTACCCCATGACGTACCGGTCGCAACCGACATAAGACTGCATAAAATTAATCCTACAGGGAGAAATATAACTGGATCGAGAAACATTAGACCGTAGTAAACCAAAGTCGCTACGGTACCGCTGAGAATAAAAGAAGCGATCACCACGCCAATCAAGAGAAAAATGAACAAAGCTGGCATCGCTCTGGCCATCCCATTCATCATCGCCGTACGAATATCGGCGTATCGATTACCTAGCCAAAGGCTGTTTGCAATCACCCAAACCAAGGCAATCAATAACACCCCGTGCAAGCCAGCTTCCAAAACAAATAATCCATAAGCTATCCATAGCAACATTGCCGTGAAAGTGAATAATGCATGCCATACACCAGGCTCGGATCTCGTTTTCTCTGTCATCGCTGCTCTCAATAATAAAACGTAATCAACTTCTTTAGTACACTGTCCAGGCTAAATTGTCGAATAAGTTGGACTGTCATCGTTCATGGCTAGGCGTCGCCTCGCCGGGAATGGCCCGGTCCTTTCCAAGAGGCGCAACAACGCAATGGACGATGATAGACCAACCCTTCGGGCGTTTCTGTGGTGTTCCACCTCAGCGTTACAGCACTCGTAAAGGACGGGGCCATTCACGGCGTGCTGTGCCTTGATACGAAACACCACAGAAACGCTTATCCGATAATTTAGTCTGGATAGTGTACTAATCTATAAGGACCGAAGAAAACCTACTAGTCTAGTGTGCTGAACTATATGATGCTCAAGAGGCTCACTTGACAGCACCATTAAGGTAAGCATAGGCTCATTATCATGTTGAACTGGAATATTAGAGCACCTTCTGTACAGTGGCTTGCTATACAGTGGCTTGCGATTAGTCTTTTGTTAGCGTGCCTGAGCTCCTGCGCAACTCAGAAAATAGACAATCGACCGAGCGTCTCGATCATCGATTATGGGTTATACGAGCCACTAAAAGTTAGTGACCTGGGCACTAGCGACGAGGCCGCAGTTCGAAGCCCGGATGAAGTGCTCTATACGTTGAAACGCCGTACGGAAGATATCCCTGTAATCCCTTTCACCCGGTTTGGTTTCGAGTGGTGCGCCGAAAACTTTCCCCTGGGCATTCACACGTTATATCTCATCCTGGAACACCCAAGGGAGGAGGAGGATGTTAGAGCTGAATTTACGACTAAGCGCATATTTCGTCGCTCCAAAACCAACGGTAAGAAAAATGAAATGTGTAGCACCGAGACCTGGGAAATGTCCGAAACCGACTTGAGAACCGGTGACATTTGGACTTTAGGTATTTGGGACGAAATTAACCCGTTGGTAACTCGTGAATTCCGCTTTATTACACCGGACGATTATTTTCAATCCTTGCCTTAAACTGGCACATCTATTAAGCCGGTAATGCATCGAAACCTGGATAGCTGGCTTGTTCACCCAGTTCTTGCTCAATTCGCAACAACTGATTGTACTTTGCCACCCGATCAGAACGGCACAAAGAACCTGTTTTAATCTGCCCGGCAGCGGTTGCCACCGCAAGGTCGGCAATCGTCGTATCTTCAGTTTCACCAGAGCGATGTGAAATCGTAGCGCGATAACCCGCATCATGAGCCATGCGAATGGCATCGAAAGTTTCCGTTAGCGAACCAATTTGATTGAACTTGATGAGGATAGAGTTAGCGACCCCCAGATCTATGCCTTTCTTGAGTATTTTAGTATTGGTTACAAAAAGGTCGTCTCCCGTTAGCTGTACCTTATCGCCGATGCGAGCCGTTAAATCAGCCCATCCATCCCAATCATTTTCCGCCATACCATCTTCTACAGATCTAATCGGGTATTTGTGAATCCAACTTTCGATATACTCAGCAAAATCACCCGAATTCAAACTCAAACCTTCGGCATCCAAACGATAGTATTTACCATCATATAATTCAGTGCTCGCAATATCCAAACCCAGAACAATTTCTTTACCTGGTTTATAGCCGGCCGCTTGAATCGCTTCCATCAAAATAGCGCAAGCCGATTCATTGGACGGTAAATCGGGAGCAAACCCGCCTTCATCACCAACCGCAGTATTAAGACTCTGTGCTTGAAGTACTTTTTTAAGTGAATGAAACACCTCAGTGCCAGCACGCAAAGCCTGTGAAAAGGAATTAAAACCGGCTGGTAAAATCATGAACTCCTGAAAATCGATTGAGTTATCAGCATGTTCGCCACCATTGATAATATTCA
>JABJKL010000052.1 GCA_018660405.1 Pseudomonadota bacterium
GTCGAATTTTCTGTACAACAAAATTCCGGACGTATGGTTACACATAAAGTCCTATACCCAATACCGGTTTGAATGTGGGCTTCGTTCCAGCGCGATTCTCGGGTTTATTGGCTTACCCACCCTTGGCTTTACTTTGGAGTCTGCTTTTAGTCAGGGTTATTACTCGCAAGTTTGGGCGATTCTTATTTTATTTTATGTCGTGATCAGCACCATAGGATTCTGGATGCGGAGATCTTTATTGCCGGTCTACCTGATTGCCGCGATCATTCTACTGCCGCCGATGAGCACTATCTCGTTCGATAATATCGTTCGTTTTTTGAGTGTGGACATAGTTCCTTATCCGCTCAGGGTGGCAGAACAGATGAATGCAGGAGCCATTATTGAATTGGGAAACTGGTTCTGGTCCATCATGACCACGCAGGCCTTGCCAGGTATTTGGAATACATTGGTATTGACCCAAATCGCATTGGTTACAGCGGCAATACTTACGCTTCTATTGTTTCCTTTGGTTTGTAACAAATTTTTTAGTCGGCCGTCGCGCACAGTAGGCCACGTGTTGCTGGTGGTGCTAAGATCAACACCAGAATACATATTGGCCTATATTCTTTTGCAGTTATGGGGGCCGTCCATGCTACCTGCGGTCATTGCTATTACCATCCATAATGGCGCTATTATCGGGTACTTAACCGGCCGCCACGCCAGTTCGCTGAATCTCAGAATTGATAGCTCAGTAAAGCGCATAAATCGATATTTTTTTGAGGTCTTGCCTCGCGTTTACGGGCAATTTTTGGCATTTTTGTTTTATCGCTGGGAAATTATATTCCGTGAGACAGCGATTCTGGGGATATTAGGTATTTCCACGCTTGGTTTTTATATTGATAGCGCAATACAAGATCTGCGTATGGATCGAGCCTTATTGTTAATAATTGTTACAGCACTCATTAATATACTCATTGATACTATCTCGCGTCGCCTACGTTCGAGGTTACGTTTGAATTTCAGGGCTGATGCCGGATCGACACAAATTTAATAAAAGGAAAGAGTATGAGTGATAATTCAAAAACTAACGCCCCAATCAGGCTGACAAGCTTATCCCACGGTGCCGGTTGCGCTTGCAAGCTGAGCGCGAAGGAACTTGCCACTGTGCTGAAAGATTTACCTTTGGTGGACGACCCACGTTCACTGATTGATGCTTCAACCAAAGACGATGCCGCCGTGTATAAGGTCAGTGATGATCGAGCTATCGTGGCAACGTTGGACTTTTTTACTCCGATTGTCGATGACCCTTATACCTTTGGAACCATCGCCACGGCCAATGCCCTCAGTGACGTCTACGCCATGGCCGCTACACCTTTATTTGCGCTTAGTATTGTCGCCTGGCCAAGAGATCCCGATATGCTGCCGCTGCTAAACAAAGCGATGCGTGGAGCGACCGATGTTGCCAAACAAGCAGGGGTATTTATTCTTGGCGGACACTCCATTGATGATGCAGAACCGAAATTTGGCATGGTGGCTATTGGGGAGGTTAAATTAGCCGACCTGATGAGCAACGCCAATGCCGAAGTAGGCGATGTGCTAATTCTAACCAAGCCTCTTGGAACTGGCATTATGACCACCGCATTGAAGCGCGACTTGATTAGCGAGGAGGAATTGCAGCCGGCGATTGATAGTATGTCCAAACTCAATGCCGATGCAGCGGGAGTCATCCAAAAACATCGTGACGCCATCCATGCGGTCACGGATATCACCGGCTTTGGGTTGGTAGGGCATTTGAGCAATATGCTCGAGACCAGCGGTCATAGTGCCCAGATCAAAGCCGATGGTTTGCCTGTCATTCCCAAAGTCAAAGAGTTAATTGAAAATGGTGTGATTCCCGGAGGAACACGTCGTAATCATGAGGCCGCTTGTGAAATTACACAGTGGTCGGCCGAGATTTCAAACACCGATCAGTTTTTGATGACGGATGCGCAGACCTCGGGTGGTTTGCTCATTGCGGTAGACCCAAAACAGGTGGATGGATTTATACAATCACTTAGCGATGCTGGTACACTGGTGCAGGCGGTTATCGGGGAAATTATTCCAAGGGGAGAACATTTAGTAAACGCCGTAAAATAGACACATAGCGCGCTTGTTCGTTTAACATAAGAATTAATGAAGGATTTGGTGTGGATGTGTTCAGAATCAGGGGCCTTTATTTGTAGCACACAGGTGCCCAAGTATCGCTAACGCAATACAACGCTTTTATAATTTATTGAATTTCATTTCAGGAGACAGAACCTTATGTTGATACCCGCGACTAAACAGAGTCGAATTCGAGGACGAGGACTGTTCCAGATTGTTCTGGCTCTGGGTTTCGTTATTATTGTAGCTGCCGCCGTTGACCGGGTGGCAATCAAAGCTGCTGATGAACCAGACCTGGTGCACGGCTTTGAACTTATCGATATGGATGGCCAGACACGCCACTCAGACGAATGGGAAGGTAAACCCTTGTTGATCAACTTCTGGGCGACCTGGTGTATTCCGTGTCGAAAAGAAATGCCAGCTTTGATGGAGATACATGAAAAATTTGCTGATCAGGGTTTTGAAGTTATCGGAATCGCGGCAGATGAAGGCGAAAAGATAGCTAAATTTCTTGAGGAAACTCCGGTGGCTTATCCCATTCTTTATGGCGAAATGACTTCCATATTCGATCTCAGTGAAAATTACGGTAACGTGATCGGTGTTTTGCCACACACAGCGTTTGTCGATCGTGAAGGGGTTATTCGCCACGTTAAAGTGGGAGAGATTTCTCACGAAGAGGCTGAGGAGATGGTGCTGGATATTCTTTAGCGGATTAGACCTGCCGCGAAGATATGGACGGCATAACTGTGTCGGTACGCAACGGCGAAGACGTTTTCTCTCCGGGGTTTAGGCGGAATATATGAACTACAGTAATTATTTTAATCGTCAAATCTCTTTTTTCCTTTTTGTTTTCTTTCTTCCGTTACTCTCAAACGCGGACGGCGGTTTTCTGCGCACCGCAGCACCACTTGACGAGCATCGTGGATACTGTCTGGACGTTGCCGGATTCGGTTCTGATGCGCGCCCAGACGAGCCGTTGCGTGCGCATACCTGCAAGTATGGTGAAGATAACGTCGACCAGATGTTTAAGTGGGTCGATGAACAGAGCGGTCACGTTGCGATACCGGCCTACGATCGCTGCCTGGCGGTCAATTCAATGGAGCCCGGGGTCCAGTTATTTGTAAACCAATGCGAGCTCTCTGACCTGCAGGCCTGGACTTTCGTGCCCAATGGCAACCTTAGTCTGCGTGCACAGCCGGATCTTTGCGTGACGGTTGGTGAGGTGCGCAACGATGCGGGTTCAGATCCGATGATGTTTCCAGGATATGGTTGGCGAGTTTCAACATTGGAATCATGTCGAGAACGAGGGGATGAGCTTCAGGATATACGTTGGGGTAGCGAAGACGAGCAACGGCGGGGTAATGCAAATGCTCTGCGCAGCGGTATGTCGAAGAAAACTGCCGAAGGTATTCGAAAGATTAGTGAAAGTAATGCGTCTGATGTGATTACACGCACCAGGGCGTTGTATGAAAGCGAGCCTCGTACCTATCGACCGACTGAAGTCGAGAAAACGGCAAATATCGCATACGGTGAACATGAGCGGCAAATACTGGATGTGCATGTCGATACCCAGCGACGAGGAGAAGATTTGCAACCGGTTGTCGTGTATTTTCACGGCGGTGGGTATGTGCGTGGTAGCAAAGAGGGATCGAGAAATGTTACAGAGTACTTTGCCAGCTTAGGGCTCGTTGGAGTAAACGCAACTTACCGGCTGGCCCCTGAAATACAATGGCCCCAGGGTGCGCAAGATGTCGGAAGGGCCGTCAGCTGGGTTCACAAAAATATTCAGCAATACGGAGGCGATCCCGACAGAATTTTCGTGATTGGTAAATCGGCGGCTGGTGGTCATGTGGCGACCTACGCGTTACGCCCTGATGTGTTTGGCGAGCGTTTTCCAGACGTTGCGGCGGGGGTGGTTTTGATCAGCGGAGATTTTGTCGCAGATACTGCCAACCCGACCGATAATCACATCGCATATTACGGTGAAGATATCGATAGCTGGAAAGACAAGCAGGTTTTGGGGAATATTCTCCAGGCAGGTACTGCCGTTATGTTGACATCATCAGAATTTGAACTGCCAGGTATTGATGTTGCTACCTTGGGGCTTGCTAAC
>JABJKL010000238.1 GCA_018660405.1 Pseudomonadota bacterium
GGCTAATTCAGACGGAATAAAAAACTCAAACTTCGCACCTGCCTTCATCAGCAACAAACCTTCTTGCCAACCAGGTATGACCCCATTGAGTGGAAACTCTGCAGGCTCCCCACGGTCATAGCTGCTATCAAATTTGGTGCCGTCAATCAGGGTTCCTGAATAATGCACACGAACTGTGCTGGCCGGAGTAGGTGCAGCGCCGGAACCTGCTGTTTCAACCTTGTATTGCAAACCAGACTCGGTCGTTATAACGCCTTCTTTGTCTTTGTTGCCGGCCAGAAATGCGTCGCTTGCTGTTTTGTTATTGTCACCTATCTGTTGGTTTTCTTGCTGCACTTTTTGTTGAAAAGCGGTAAAGCTTGCCTGCATCTCTTCGCCACTCATCTGCAGCTCACGACCTGCTAAAACGTCAGCGATCGCTTCAGTCAGGGCTTCGTGATCGATCTCAGCGGCCATACCCTGCTGTACCAGGTTTTGAGCCACTTGAGTCCCAAATGTATAGCCAAGCTTCTGTTTATCGGTGTCCATCGCTGCAGTAGCGCCAAAACTGGTGATAGAAAGAATTCCCAGCGCAATAGCACTACAAAATAGTCGGATGTTGTTCATTAATAACTCCTGGTAGATCCTGATAGGTGGCGGGGTAGATTGTTGGTAACCGCCGCGGAACGTTAGCAAACGGCTAGCACTTCTTCAACACAATATTGAAGAAGTATTAGGGGCAAAAGAACTATCGTGCAATGGTCTCCGGCATGGGCTCTACCAACAATTGAGGATCAACGCGGCGCGCTCCTATGTCCATACGCCAGTCTAGATGTGGCCCCGAAGCTCGCCCGGTCGCACCAATTTCACCAATCACATCGCCTTGTTCTATTCGTTGGCCGACTTCAACGTTGATCGCACTTAAATGCAGAAAAGACGAAGACAAGCCATGCCCGTGATCGATAAGAATCAGGCCACCTGAAAAATAAGTATCGGGATTCGCAAAGGTGACGTAGCCCCCTTGCGGCGCATGAACCGGCGTGCCGGTAGGGCGTGCAATATCAACGCCATAGTGAGGTCGACCTGGCGTGCCGTTATACACGCGCTGTGAACCATAAACACCACTGATTGGCCCAGTCACTGGCCATTCCCACGTACCCAAAAAGTCCAAATGTGGCCGATTAGTTCGCTTGGCGACGCCTATTTCGCGCGCTTCGCGTTGAATGCGTTCCAGTTGCTCGGCCGGCGGATGAACCGTAGCCTGCGGCACACCCTCAACCCGCTGTATATTGTATTCTCGACGTTCGATATTAAATAAATTAGACATCAGTTCGCCATTAGGAAAGGTGACTTGCAAGCGCACCGATTCTGGCTCATCCCGATGAAAACCAATCACAAATTGGCCATCATCGGAAATCCTGACAGACTGGCCATCATAATCAACTGTGCTGCCCGCAGGTGCCGTACCAAATGCCAAACCACCCTGAATAAACTCGCCCTTAATATCGACATAGGGTTCCGCGCCACTCGCAGGCATTGAAACAGCTATCAAGCCGCATAAGGCGGTAAAAATTTTGACATTTACAGAGTTCGATAACATCATTTTGTATCTCCAGCGGTTTGCTCGTTCAGGCTATCGTCAACATAGCCAGGCTGGCTTTCTTGAATCAACAGCGCCAACAACTCGTCTACCCCCATTGCACTTTGATTCTTGCTACCAAATCGTCGTATTGCAAGCGTACCTTCCTGCGCCTCACGCATACCGACCGCAGCAATCACGGGTATTTTCTGCAAACTGTGCTCGCGAACTTTATAGCTGATTTTTTCGTTTCTGGTATCTAACTCGACCCGTATTCCGGCAGCAGTTAATTTATCAAACACCATAGCTGCGTAATCATCAGCATCGGATACGATCGTTGTTATCACCACCTGTACGGGAGCCAACCAAAACGGTAGCGCGCCAGCATGTTGTTCGATCAAGATTCCGATAAAACGCTCCAGTGAGCCTAAAATGGCGCGGTGCAGCATAACCGGCACATGCTTGTTGCCATCCTCACCAACATACTCGGCACCCAGCCGCGCTGGCATCGAGAAATCAACCTGCATCGTACCGCATTGCCAAACACGACCAATGCAGTCGCGCAGCGAAAATTCTATTTTAGGGCCATAAAACGCACCCTCGCCAGGCTGTAAATCCCAATCCAGCCCTTGGTCATCAAGTGCCTGGGCAAGCGTTGCTTCTGCTCTATCCCAATCTTCGTCACTGCCAACCCTTTTCTCGGGGCGCGTTGACAACTTATACAGCACCTCGTCAAAACCAAAGTCCTTATACACATCGTGCAAAAACGTGATGAAATCTGCGACTTCAGTCTGAACCTGTTTTTCGGTGCAAAAAATGTGCGCGTCATCTTGCACAAAACCCCGTAACCGCATCAAGCCATGCAAAGCACCGGACATTTCGTTTCGATGACAAGAACCAAATTCCGCCAAGCGCAATGGTAATTCCCGATAGCTTTTTAAACCCTGATTAAACACTTGCACATGGCACGGGCAATTCATCGGTTTAATCGCGTAATTGCGTTCATCCACTTGCAAACTGAACATATCCTCACCAAACTTATCGGCGTGGCCCGACTTTTCCCATAAGCTCAAATCAACCAATTGCGGAGTGTTTATCTCCTGATACCCATGTGCCTCCTGTGCCTGACGCATATACTGCTTAATGGACTGATAAATGCTCCAGCCTTTCGGGTGCCAAAACACCATACCGGGTGCCTCTTCCTGCATATGGAATAAACCAAGCTGCTTCGCTAGTAGTCGATGGTCGCGTTTTTCAGCTTCCTCCAATTGCTTCAGGTATTGCTTTAATTGCTGATCATTCGCCCACGCGGTTCCATAAATACGTTGCAATTGAGCATTATTAGCGTCGCCGCGCCAATAAGCACCCGCCAATTTAGTCAGCTTGAACGCGTGCCCCAATGCAGCCGTTGACGGCAGATGTGGGCCGCGACACAGATCAACAAATTCGCCCTGACGATAAACACTAATGATTTCATCTTCAGGCAGGTCCGCAATAATCTCTGCTTTGTAATCCTCGCCGATCGATTTGAAATATTTGATCGCTTCGTTTCGCTGCCAGACCTCCCGGACAATTTCTTCATTGCGCTGAATAATATCTTTCATGCGCGACTCGATAAGCGCAAAGTCCTCCTGTGTAAAAGGCTCATCGCGTGCAAAATCATAATAAAAGCCGTTTTCTACCGCAGGCCCTATCGTCACCTGGGTTTCGGGGAACAGTTCTTTCACGGCCTCGGCCAACACATGCGCCGCATCGTGCCGAATAACTTCCAAACCTTCTTCGGTATTACGAGTAATCAACTCGACCGAGCTATCGGCATCAATCTCCCGCGTCAAATCCCAAAGCTCAGAATTTACGCGAATCGCAACAGACTTTTTACGCAGCGAGTTGCTGATCGATTCGGCTATTTGCAAACCGGTTGCGGGTTCATCAAACGACCGTGAGGCCCCATCGGGAAACTGAATTTGAACTGTCATGTAAGTGCTCCTTCAACATAATATTGCGCATTCAGCGAGTCGCGAAGCGTTTGACCGCTAGGCGAGGCTCGCAGGTAATGGCTAGCCCTTGCCAAGAGACTCAACAACGCGGACGAATGCTTCGCAGCTCGCCCGAAGGGAGCGATCCAGATGACCCAATACGGCGTTGCGGTCCTTGAAAAGGACTCGCCATTATCTTCGAACCGCGTCTTGTCTTGAATCATCTGGATCGCTCTGAATACGCAATATTATGTTGAAGGAGCACTAGTCTAGAGGCTACGCACTCTGAGGGTTAATTCCTGGCGAGGATTCTAACCTGTAAAAGCCTCGGTTGTTAGGCGCAAATACAACGCGCACTGCTGCAGTTCAATCTATTTAAGGCCCGTGACCCACAACGAAAATTAACAAAAATTTGTTATGCTCGCCAACACTGGCAACCAACCGGATTCGACCTATGGAAGCGCTATTTACGATTGAAAATTTAATCACCCTCGGCCTTTTAACCATGCTGCAAGCGGTGCTTGGTTTCGATAATCTGCTTTACATTTCTCTGGAATCAAAACGTGCGCCCGTAGAACGGCAGGCTTTCGTACGAAAAATGGGTATAGCGCTGGCGGTTATTTTGCGCATTGTGCTGTTGTTCGTGTTGCTGCGCCTAATTAGTGTATTTCAGGAGCCCATTTTCAGTATCCACTGGGCCGGTGTTATCGAGTGCACCTTTAACCTTCATAGCCTTATTGTGGTGCTCGGCGGTGTGTTTCTTTTGTATACCTCCATGAAGGAAATAATGATCATGATGAGCCTCGACGAGATCGAAGCCGAGGCACGCAAGAGCCGGTCAACGGCCAGCATCATAGCGATGATTGTCGTCATGAACGCCGTCTTCTCGTTCGATTCCATTCTGAGTGCCATCGCATTGACTCAGGTGTTTGCGGTAATGGCGACCGCCATCGTTATCGGCGGTGTATTGATGGTGTTGCTGGCCGACACGGTCTCTGCATTCCTGCACAAAAACCGAATGTACGAAGTGCTCGGGCTTTTCATCCTGTTCCTGGTGGCAATTATGCTGCTCTCGGAAGGCGGCCATACAGCACATCTAACTCTATTCGATTCGCCCGTCACCCAAATGAGCAAGACCACCTTCTACTTCGTTCTGGTCATTCTGCTGCTTGTGGATATAGTACAGAGCCGCTATCAAAAAAAGCTGAATGCACTGAAAAATAGGCACGTTGAGACCTTTGTACCATTGTAAAAAGAGTTAGACTCCAATGATCTTTCCGATTTGATTGTCTGTCGTGAGCAACCCACTAATAACGCCCAATCTTCATGTTTTGGTAATAGCTGTTCAGAACCGGTTAAGGCAAAGCAATCTACGATGTATCTCGGCTCCAGAGTTAAAAGATGGTTAAAAGATGAAAGAGTTAACAGACGAATCATGAAAAGCTACCTATTGTTGTCAGCACTCGCGCTCAGTATCACAGCCTGTGGTACTAATTTTTCAGGCCAATTTGATATAAAAGAACCGCTTACATTTGTGAATCTAAGCCCTCGACAAGCTAAAAGTCGCGCGGAGTGCCAAGCACCAGACAAACAAAACTCGAAGAAGTGTATAAGCTTACAAAAGCAAATCGACAAAAACACAACCATTATCAAACAAGGCGTTTACAACGCTGATGTGATTTCTGGAAAAAAGGAAATCACTCTAAAAATTCAAAAACCAGGAAGTTCAAAAACGCTGCAAGAGCTGTCTTTTAAAATGGCTAATGGAATAAATTTACCAAGATATTCCGGTGAAATTTCTTTAAGCCCACAGCAAACCGGCCAAAGTTTTGGAGTACAAGGAATTTTCGATACTGAAGAGTTAGATTCTGAAACAACGCATACCACTGAAAGCTGCAAGTATCGAGTCGCATACAGATGGTGTGGTAATGTCACCGTCAATGACCCCAAAACGGGTCAATCTCGACAAGTCTACCGCTGCCAAACCCGTTATCGAACTCAATATGGCTCACAGGATGTTGCATATTATTACCGCTATACAGACAAAGAGATTATTCTAAATTTAGTCAAAGCAGACGGTAGTGTGGTTGGCGAATACTATGGAGATCATCATGGCAGTAATAAAATCTATGCCTATCAAGGTTACTGCAATACCGGTTATCGTGGTTACTACTAGCTAATTAACAAAATAAATAGAATCAAGCTCCATTGTTCTTTTAATATTCAGGTGCTTAAAACCAATATTTGAGCCCGATATTCACCACCTGCGTCTCGTAGTAGTTCTCATAAATCGCATCAAATCCTGTACTATTTATATTTTGCTTTAATCCAAAATCATTCAGCACGTCAGAGAAGGAAAAATTAATTTCGCCCCGGTTGTCAAACACCGGTTTTTTGAAACCTAAATCCAGTGAAGAGCGGGCCTCTTGTGTACCCTGGTCGATGGCTCTATCGGCGTAATAAATAAAGGAAACCTGCGCTTCCACTTCCCACGGCAGCTGGAACTCATTGCTGACTTTAATTTCCCAGGTATCGTCATCGGACGCTGCAATGGTTAGATCCCGTTGAAACGGAAATAATATAGTTACATCGTGTTCGTCTATTTGTATGTTGTACCAGTTAAAACTTCCGCTTAAGCGCCAGGTGTCAGAAATATCCTGGGTAAACAATATTTCCAAACCGGTATGCTGCGCATCGCCGGTGTTTTGGTATATACGGTTTACGATGTCGTAGTTGGGATTGCTTACATCCTGCGCAAAGATTCGGGTGAAAGCATTGGATATATCACGATAGTAAAGTGAAGCAATTACCGAGCCGCTACCCCAAAGATGCTGAAACGCAACTTCGTAGTTGTTGGTGAATTGTGGGCGCAGGTACGGATTGCCAACTTTCAGCAATTCAGGGTCATCGTATTTCGCAAAAATACGCAGCTCGGGCTCGCCCGGGCGGTCCACACGGCGATTCATATATACAGCCAGGCTATTTTCGCCATTTAGCTTCCAGGTGAAGCGAACGTTGGGGTAAATCTCAAAATAGTCGTACGCGTCATTCTCGTCGTAATAAATATTCTGGGCTGAGAACTCGTATGCCACATCGGTTTGCTCCAAACGAATCCCGGCTTCGACATCAAATGTTGGCCGCTCGAACACATAATTAGCGTAGCCAGCGTAGATATCTTCATTCCAGTCCGAAAAATCGCCCAAACCTTCGTAAATGACTGATTGCACCCCACGATCCACCAGATAGGTAACGGGTATCCAACGTTTTTGATACTTCAGGCCAGTTTCCAAACGACCACTGGCCAGTGGTCTGGTGTAGTCTACTTGCACCGGAATCGTGTATTCGGTTGCATCCAAATGGGTTGCGTCTGTTCCAATACGTACCGGAGATTCTTCATTCAAAAAGTAGGATTCGTCCTCCCATCCACGGGTAAACTGAATGCTCGAATCCAGCTCATGGCCTGGTTCAATAAACGAATATTTATGGCTAAAGCTTAAATTGGCGTAACCCGTAACTTCTTCTTCTCGCCAGAACCAAAATCGATTTCGTGTGCCCGATGCCTGGTCTATAAACGGCACTTGCGCGTTGTCCTCGTGTGACTCGTAATCAAAAAGAGCCGACAAAAAGAAACTGTGGTTGTCATTGACGAGCCAATCTGCACCGGTCTTTATGACGTAATGCACTTGTTCTCGATTCTCGGGCACTTGCGATTCAATTACTCGACCATCATCGTAAAAGCGGGTGGTAAATTCGTTATTCGGTAGTCGATCTTGTAGCAATACTTCCGCTTGTAGAAAATATCTGGCCTTATCCGTGTTGTAATTGAGATTCACGCTGGGCTGAACTTTGGGGTTAATCGAAAAACTACCTAAATCAGTGGGCAAATCTTCGCGCGGTTTTGACAAGGCTCCCGCACCAACGCTTAAGCCAAAATCTCCAGTAAAACCCTCCTGATTTTCTTTTTTATAGGTGATATTAATAATGCCAGCCATACCTGCCGCATCGTAACGCGAGGACGGATTATTAATGATTTCGATAGATTCCGCATTGGCCGATGGAATGCTATCCAGACCAGTTTGGTTACCATAACCCGTGATCGCAGATGGTTTCCCATCGATCAAGATCACAACACGATCGCTGCCGCGCAACATTACTTTGCCGTCTTGTTCCACAGTGACACCGGGCAAGGTTTTCATAGCGTCCAGCAATGACCCGCCTGACTGGGCCACATTGTCAGACAGATTGTAGATGCGGTTGTTTAAGCTCGCTTCCAACCGATCAGATTGCCCGACAACTACCAGCTCTTCGAGATCGCCATCGATTCGCATCAGCGCGATCTGGCCCAGATCATAGATGGTATTTTTTGTGCCCACCAGCAACGCGTTCGTGCTTTTCTCGTAGCCGGGTGCGGTATAACTCAATGAATAATTACCCGATGCAAGTCCGGTAAGAATAAATCGACCACTTTCGTCGGTTACCGCAGCGGTAGCAATTAAATCGCTGTCAACAGAAAACACAGTGATCGTTGCGTTGTTGAGGCTTAACCCGGTCTGGGAATCAGCGACGGAGCCAGATACGGTAACGTCTGTTTGAGCCAATGACAGGCCACAAAACAACAATAGCGACAACAATAAATATTTCATAAGCACTCCCCGATCAATTGCGCCGCTCCGGCAACATCAAGTATGGGGGGTAAAAAATAATATAACCCAAGTGGTACTGGGGCGATTACGTACCCGATGGCTGGTCAATTAATATCTATATAATGACTTAATATTCACTATCACCCCTA